>JAPPAB010000091.1 GCA_026705765.1 Gemmatimonadota bacterium | reverse complement strand
CAGAGACCACAATGCTGCGATAAACATATTGACGTTGGGGCTACAACGTCAGGCGGATTGACCGCCAAGAAGCCCAACTGCTCTATCGTTGGGAGTAGTCACATTATATAAAGGAGTTTGTATGAATTATCGACAATTAGGCAAAGACGGTGCCGACATCCCGATTATTGGCCTGGGTGCCTGGCCCATTGGCGGCGGTATGGGCAATATGGACGATAGGGATAGTATTGATACTGTGCGTACTGCTATTGACAGCGGTATTACTCTGCTCGACACTGCACAGGCATATCGCACCAGCGAGGCCACACTGGGCAGAGCGCTCAAAGATGGCTATCGCGAGCGGTGCTTTCTCGCTACAAAAGTCAGTCGTCAGTATTCTCGCGGGGATATTGAAAGTGCCATTGAAAATAGCCTGCGAAATCTCGATGTCGATTACGTAGATTTATATCAAATCCACAGTTGGAATCCGCAATATCCCATTGAAGAGAGTATGGAAACTATGGCCCGGCTGCAAGAACAGGGCAAGACGCGCTTTATCGGGGTTTCCAATTTCAACGCCGCACAGATGCAACAGGCGTACGATATTGCCCCATTTCATTCGAATCAACCGCGCTACAATATGTTTGACCGAAGTATTGAAGCCGAGGATCTGGATTTTTGCAGACAAACGGGTATTGGTATTCTCGCGCACAGTCCCCTGGGGAAAGGTTTGCTTACGGGCAAATATGCGCCCGGTCACGTCTTTTCCGAAGGCGACGAGCGCGCCGGTTCGCCTCGTTTTCAAGGCGATTTATTTGCCCGTTATCTCGCCGTGGCAGATGAGTTACAGTCTGTTGCCGCAGACAAGAACATGACTATGGTGCAACTCGCCATTGCCTGGCTTCTTCGCCGCGAGGAAGTCACATGTGTGCTCGTTGGTGCGAAAAATTCCGATCAGGTCAAAGAACACGTCGGCGCAGCAGATGTCGCGTTTTCGGATGATGAGTTGGAACGTATTGAAAAAATTTTGCAACATACGCCGAGTGGCTTTTAGGAGGTTTATCATGATTATTGATCCCCATCTCCACGTGTGGAGCGATGACGAAGAAACCTATCCCTATGGTCCCAGCCAACCACATGAGGCGGGTTCGGTCGAGCTTTTGTTTGAGACGATGGCGGACGCAGGGGTGGATAAAGCGGTTATTGTTCAGCCGATTCACTATCTTTTTGATAATCGGTATGTGGCCGATTGTCTCAAGCGGTATCCGGATAAGCTGGCGGCGCAGGCGCTTGTGGATCCCACGTCACCCGATGCTGCGGATGAGTTAGAGCGTTTGCATAGAGAAGAGGGGTTTGGCGGGATGCGTATTCATTTGTCGCGTTATGGAGATCCCGCAGGCCTGGCGGCACATGACAAGGATCCATTGTGGGCGCGTGCCCGAGATCTGGGCCTGTGTTTCAATCTGTTTGGCGGGGCTGAGGATCATGCGCCCGTTGAACCCATTATTGCCCGGTTTCCCGAGGTCAATGTTGTGGTTGATCATATTGCCGGTATTCCCGTGGATGAGCCGGATCCCAAACCACTGCTGACCAATTTGCTCAATTGGGGACAATATCCCAATGTTCATGTCAAGATTTCCAATGTGGGACAGCGATCCAATATGCCCTATCCGCACCGCGATACGCACGATATGATCAAGCGCATTTACGATGTGTACGGTCCCGAGCGTTTGATGTGGGGTACGGATTTTCCCCATGTGTTCAGGAGTTGTGGGTATAAAGGGTCTCTGGATTTGATACGCGACCACATGTTCTTTAATGATGACGATCTCGAATGGATTTTGTGCAAGACGATTCTCAAATTGTGGTCTTTTGATGAGCGCGGATGAGAATTCGTTGGGATTTTTTGTATTCTGGTTAATCGCTATCCCAGTGCTTCGAGATATTCTTCACCTTTGTGTTCGCGCAGCCAACTTTTGAGGGGGACGTCGGCTTCTGTGGGTTGCCACCATCCTTTGACGTCTATGCCATCGCCGAGTAGCTGGCGGCGGATGGGGTCGCATTTGCTGAGTATATTTTCGGGCATGAGGTTGTAATCCAGCCCCCGCAGCCAGCGATAGCTATAGCCAAAGAATAGCACGCGGCGCGTGATGTCGGATGTGTTAATCCCCCGCCGATGCCACATTCTGCGGTCAAAGAGGACGGCTGTTCCCGCTTTGACACATACGGGTAACACGCCATCGCCAGCATCGGAGCCTTCGGGTTTTGTGTCCAGTTTGTGGCTGCGCGGTACAATTTGCATTGCGCCGTGTTCTGGGGTGTCAACATCGCTTAGCCAGTAACTGATTTTTAGCGATAAGCGCGGGTGGGGGCGTTCCATCTCGGGTACAGGGCGCCCGCCGTCTTGATGCCAGCCGCCCTGGTGTATCTTGTCTTTCTTTTGCTCGGGTGGATATACGATTAGATGGGAGATATAGAGCTGGATATTCCATCCCAAAATATCCCATAATAGCGGGAATGTTTTGGGATTATCGAGTAATTCCAGAAAGACATCGTCTTCCACTACGGTTCGGAATTTTTTCAATAATGCATCTGGTTTCAGTCCTTTTGCCTCACGTTCCCGCGCTTCTACTCGATCGACGGCGTCATTCAATCGCGCGAGCAGGTCGGGTGATAGGGCGTCTTCGACGATCAAATATCCCTCGTCATTAAATTGCCTGATTTGCGCTTCTGTCGCGCAGTGTTGCAACCATTTTTTCGCGTCCATGGTGTTCTCCTTTTTACAGGGCAACCACAAGGGTTGCCCCTACGATAGTTCGCACTTCAAGTCCCTCTTTTTCATCTGCGTTCATCCGCGCCATCTGCGGATCACCCTCGCCTGCTGATCATGATGGTGGCGCAGGTGATATTTTGTGCGAGAGCCGGTGCGAGTTGTCCAAATTGTCTGCGGTTTTTGTCAATGCGCTCCAGTCCCAAAACCGTTAGGTCGTAGTTATTTGCCATATCCGTAATTGCTTCGAGGGGCTTGTTGTGGCGCACTACCAGGGCATCGGCTCTGGTGGGGACTTCTTCATTTGCAAATTGCGTCAGTCTGCGCTGCGCGCGGTCACACTGAAAATCGCTCATGTGTTCGGGTAATATCTGCAAAAATGTGACTTCGCGTTTGCCCGTGCGGCACAGACTGCCCAGCAAGCGGGCGCGAAATTTGTCGTGGGCACCGAGACTTCGCGTGGGCACCAGTACGCGATGTACGTTCTTTAAGTGCCAGCCCGGTGGTGCGTGTAATACCACGACATCGCATGATACAGAACTGATGAGTTCTTCCAGGTGGGCACTGTTGACGTCGCTCAAACCCAATAATAAACTCTCGCAGCGATGCACGCGGGAGACCCGCACAATTTCGGGCCAGGGTTGTGGGGCGATGGTCATCAGTGCTTCGGGTGCCATTCCAGCGGCAAACGAGGCTGTTACGGCTTCTCTGATTACTGTTTGTGTGTCGCGCAAGGTATGAGGTGGTTCTTCCTCGCGCCATTCCTCTTCTGGGGTAGCCACTACGGATAATAATAATACGCGTCCTACGCCCGGTGGTGCGAGCGCGTGGGCAACCGCGACCATGGCAGAAGCATTTTGAGGATTGGCCACGGGTACGAGGACCAGGGGGCTGCGACCGCGCATTTGGAGCAGTTGCGGGTCGAGTGCTTCGGCAGAGGCATCTACGACGCGGGCGCGTCGCGCCAGTAATGCCCAGTACAATAATCCGCCCAGACCGAGCCATACCGCCGAGATCAAGCCGGCGGTTGGTACGGATATGGCTTGAAAGAGTGCCAATCCGGCGCAGCACAGGCCGCCTGTGACGGGAATGAGGGGAAATAATGGCGTTTGGAATGGTGCGGGTGTTCGCCGTCGCGTTCGGGCCAGGATGCTGGTCCAGTGCGTCATGGCAAAGGAGATGAGAAAGATCAAACTGGCCGCAGCGCCAGCAGCCGCTACATCTGGTACGACCATCAGCAGGGTTGCCATTGTCAGGGCACTGACACAGATTGCGGTTATGGGCGTTTTATGGCGGATGTGTACTTCGCCAATGGGTGCGGGAAGGGTGCGGTCTTGCGCCATGGTGAGGGCTACGCGGGAAGCCGCGAGCAAATTGGCCTGTAGTGCCGATAGCATGGACAAGATGGCGGCGATTAGCACGAGCCAGAAACCCGTTGCTCCCAGGAAATGTCGCGCCGCGAGAGCCACTACCACTTCGGGATGGTTGGCGCTCAGGCCACCTATGGTCTGTCCAGGTGGGACACCCACAGTCGCGATAACAAAGAGCAGGGGCAGATAGACGCCCAGAGCCGCTGCGAGAGACAAGAGCATGGCGCGCGGCAATGTGCGTTCGGGGGTACGCACTTCGCCGGCGACGGCGGCGATGAGGTCAAAACCCTGGAGGGCGATAAAGGTATATCCCATGGCTTTGAAAAAGCCCGCTGTACCATGGGTGAGAAATGGGGTCAGGCTGGTGTGTATGGTCGTCAGACTTTTGCCTGTGAGTGCCCATAGACCGCCGCCGATGAGTACGGCGAAGACGGCCATTTTTGCAAAGTTGATCCAGTTGTCCCCGCCTCCGCTCGTGCGAATGAGGCCGAAGGCATAATAGGCTGTTGCGCAGATGGCCAGTGTTGCGACCATCGCCTGTCCAAGAAGCCATTCTGGTGCGACGCCAAAGAGCAGACGCACACATTCTTGTAGTGCTATGGCAGCATAGGATGCAAAGCCCATTGCGTAGAGTACGCCGGCGACGATGGATGCAAACCAGCCCACCCATCCAAAGGCGAAAGCCGCGCGTACGGATAATACGTTTTTGGCAAATGTATAGGTGCCGCCGGACTGGGGAAATGCGGTTGACATCTCGGCAAAGCTCAATGCGGTCAGTACGGCTATCACACCATTGGCGGCGAAGACGAGCAGTGTCGCCGGTCCTGTGGTCGCATAGGCCACGCCCGCAAGTGCCAGTATGCCGCCTCCGACGATGGCGCCGATGCCCACGCCTGTCGCACCTGCCAGACCTATGGAACGTTCTATGGTTCCCTGTTTGTTCATGGTTTTATTGTGAGGCTTTGGGAAAGTTCCCTGGGTGGTGGGGTTTGCCGTTTTCGTTCTGGACGAATTCGGGGGGAAATGCGGTGCATATTTCGCCGTTTTTCATGCCCCAGCGGTGTAGCGGACGCATGCGCCCGGCGTTGATTTTGGGGTTTGTCCACACGCCCGCTATGGCTATGCGGCTGTTTGGACTGGGGTTTGGCGGGCTGTAATGCCACAGGCTGCTGTGCCAGCAGACCACGTCGCCCGGGTTGAGTTCGATGTGTTCTGTGCCGCGTTGTTCTATGCGCGTTTTTACGAGGTCGCGAGGCAGTTCGCCGTGAATGCTGTCTTCATACATGACGTGTTGTATGATCTCACCTTTGTGACTGCCCGGGACAAATTGCATACACCCATTTTCACGCGTTGCCGGGTCGAGCGCCATCCACGCATTAAAGGGTTCGGTTTCTCCGTCGCGCCAGAGGCCGTTGTCCTGGTGCCAGGGTGTTGCGCTGCCCGTTTTGGCGGGTTTTACAAATACGCTGTTGAATTTGACGATGATGTCGTTGCCCAAAAAATATCGGGCCATGGCGAGCATTTCTCGTCCGGTGTGAAATGTGTGCCAGATGAGGGGGGATTCGACGCAGAAATTGCCGAGTTTCCGAAATCTCAGGGCGCGCGCTTCGGGGGTGTCGCCCATGGGGTCCATGGGGTCTGGATTGGGGTTGCCACTTGGCTCGGGTTTGAGCAGTTCGTTTTTTATGACGCCGCGCATGTCAAAAGCGATGCTTTCTGGGACGACGTTGCGCTCGATAAAGAATCCCTTTTCTTTCCATTGGTGTTTTTGTTCAGCGGAGGGTTTCCAATATTTCATATCGGTCTCCTTTATGTAGAATGGAAGACAATACAAATAATCCGACATTTCTGAGTTTGTCAAGTTTTTAGAATTGTTAGGCTATGGATTTTGGGGTTTACAGGGGTGAGGCGATCCGTTAAATTGCTTTTAAACTTAGAACATGGAGGTGCGTTATGTTGATTGCTACGTCGCGAACAGTACATGCTTGCTCTGAGGAGCAGGACGCTCCTGTGCAGATTGTAGAGGGCGATGTTGCCGCGCTTGCCAAAGGCGAGGTTTATCGCGTTGTTGCGCTCAAGAGTGGCGATTTGTTTGTGTGTACCGAAACGGGGTCCCAGACGGTTGCTACGGGTATTGAAGAGGATATCGAGTGTTTGATTATTGTTGACGAAGAGCCTTTGCGTTTGCTTATCGGTACGGGTGAATCTCGTATTTATTGTTATGACGATGGGAAGACGCATCGGGTTGAGTCTTTTGACCAGTTGCCGGTGCGTGAGAAGTGGTACACGCCCTGGGGTGGTCCACCCGATGTGCGCAGTTTTGCCAGGACAACGGATGGCTGGGTTTATGCCGATATTCACGTGGGTAGTATTATGCGTTCGGCAGATTGCGGTGAGACGTGGGAACCCGTGACGCCGGATTTGCACGATGATGTTCACCAGGTGGCTACTTCGCCCCGTGACGATGACCGCGTGTATGCAAATACGGCGCGTGCGGTGTTTGTGAGCGATGACCGCGGGAGGTCGTGGTCCCACCGGTCTGAGGGTTTTCCCTATTATTATGGTCGCGCTATTGCCGTGCATCCCGATGATCCGGATTGTGTGCTGGCTACTGTGAGCAAGGGTCCACACGGAGAGGCTTCAGGGCAGCTTTATAGATCGGATGATGCGGGTGATACATGGGAGCATGTGACTGAGGGTTTTCCTGGTACGGTTCCGCACAATATTGATACGTTTCATATCGCGTTTTCAAAGGATGGGTGTGCATGGGCGGCTGTTGGTAAGACGCTTTATACCAGCGCGGATCGAGGTAAGTCATGGGAGAGTGTATGGGCGGCGCAGGAGAAGATACGGATGATTGCATGAAGACATAGGAGTACTTATGGCACATCACAATTTTAGCCCCACGCATTATCACACGACTATTGGATCCCACGATCCGGTTCTTACCATTGCAAGTGGCGATACGCTTTCGACGACGACGGTTTGTGCGGGTGGCAGGGATATGACGGGTGAGCAAGTGACCGAGGGTGGCAATCCCCAGACGGGTCCTTTTTATATTGAGGGTGCAGAGCCGGGGGATTCGATTTCGGTTGTGTTTGATCACCTGATGCCCAACCGCTCGCATGGCTATACGTCTGCGCGCGTTGCGCCCAATGTGCTCGATCCGGGTTATGTTCCCAAATTTGAGGATGATATTTCGCGGGTTTTATGGGAGATCGATTTTGAAAATCGCACGGCACGCCCGGTAGAGGTTTCTCACAATCGCGACCATACCACGCCCGGTTATGGCAGTCCCGCTACTCGTCCATTGAGAGATCTGATTTTGCCGCTCAATCCGCATCCCGGGTGTTTTGGGGTTGCGCCGCCGCGGGGTCAGGCGATTTCGACGGCGACGTCATCCACGCACGGTGGGAATATGGATTACAAGCGTTTCAAAGAGGGCACGAGGGTTTATTTGCCGGTTTTTGTCGAGGGCGCACTTTTTCACATTGGGGATGGGCACGCGCTTCAGGGCGATGGTGAAATTGTGGGTACGGGTGTTGAAATTTCTTTTGATGTCCGTTTTACGGTTCATCTGCACAAGGGCAAGACCATTGAGTGGCCGCGGGGTGAAAACGATACGCATATTTTCACGGTGGGCAATGCCCGTCCGCTCGATCAGTGCGTGGAGCACGCGACTACTGAAATGATCCGCTGGCTCGTGTCGGATTTTGGGCTGGATGAGCGCACCGTACATGTGTTGCTCGGCGAAGCCGTTGAATACGATATGGGCAATATGTTTGATCCCGCTTATACTTTTGTTTGCAAAATTCCCAAGCAAGTTCTCGAAACTCTGGGCGCGACCCGCGCGTAGTATGCGATGAAAAAATCTCACTGGATTATTTCCCCGTCTGTCGATTTGTGCTGTATTTCGCTCGGATGGCTGGTCTTTTTTGCCGTTCCTTATCTGCTCCCTGACCTCAGTGAGACCTTCCGTCTCATTGCGGTTACGTCATTTGTTGCCCACCGGTATTTCACTTTTCCCCTCGTTTATCTCGACCGCATTGAATTTGAACGTCGTCGGCTGATCTATCTCATTACCCCGGTGCTGTGTCTGGGGTTTGTCGCGATGTGCTATTATTTTCGGGTTGAAGAGCCGGAGATGTTCGCGTTCTGGTATCTTTTCAATTATTTCCATTTTGTCCGTCAAAAGTACGGTATTTTGCGGATTTATTCCGGCAAGGGACAATGGGGGCACAAACAGCTCGATGCGTGGACTTCGTATCTCTGGGGTATTGCGGGGTTTGGGTATCTGTTTGCGTTTCAGGCCAATGTCGAAGGCCGCGTTATGCATTATTTGCATACGCTTATCGGGACGCCGCTTCCCGAGGTGGGTGCGCAAGGGATATATGTCGCTGCTATTGCTGTTACTATTGCATGGCTTTTTTACGAGTTTCGGGGCGCGCAGATCAACTGGCCCAAACTGCTTTTTTTTGCTTCGGTCGCGTTCATGTACGGCGTTGTGCCCATTTTGTCGTCAGACGCGCTTTTTATTGCGACCAGTTTTAGCCATGCCGCGGAATATATCGCCCTTGTCGCGCTTACGGTTCACAATAAGGCGAGGCTCGATGCGTTTGCGTCGCCTGTGCTGACGCGGGCGGGAAAGCGTATTGTTCCCTATACTGCGGGTTTTATTGTTGTGGTCAGCGGTTTGTTATACGGCCTCAAGTTTCTTTATCTTCCGATTTTTCTCGTTTTTACGTATGGCACGTCGTTTATGCATTTTATTTACGATGGCATGATCTGGAAGTTGCGTCGTCCCCGCGTTGCGCGGGAGGTTGGCGCGGCGATGAGCGATGGGCGATGAGCGATGGACGATGCGCAGAAACGCCATTTGAAAGATATTGACCGCGCGGTTGTCTGGCATCCGTTTACGCAGATGCGAGATTATGCGGCTGAGGACCCCATTATTGTTTCGCACGGCGATGGTGTTTATCTCGTGGATATTGACGGCAATCGCTATCTGGATGGGTTTTCGTCTATGTGGTGCAATGTGCACGGGCATCGCGTTGCGGAGATTGACGGGGCTATTCGCGCGCAACTCGACCGCGTGGCGCACAGTACGCTGTTGGGTTTGTCCAATATTCCGGCTGTTCAACTTGCGGAGAAGTTGGTGCAGATCGCGCCGCAGGGGCTCAGTCGGGTTTTTTTTTCAGATAGTGGCGCGACTGCGGTTGAGGTTGCGGTTAAGATGGCGTTTCAATACTGGCAGCAGCGGGCGCATCCGCGTCGAGAGAAGGACTCTTTTTTGCATCTGACGGAGAGCTATCACGGGGATACGATTGGCTCGGTGAGCGTGGGGGGGATCGCGCATTTTCACCATGTGTATCGGCCCCTGCTTTTTTCTTCTGTTGCTGCGCCTGTTCCGCATCCCTACCGGTGTGAGTACTGCAATGGGGCGTGTGATAAGATGTGCTTTGATACCCTGGAGAAGGCTTTTGTCGAACACGCGGATCGCCTGGCAGCTTTTATCGTGGAACCGCTGGTGCAGGGCGCGGGCGGCATGCTTATGCATCCGTCGGGGTTTCTCAAACATGCGGCTGAGTTGTGCGATAGATACGATGTGCTTCTGATTGTGGATGAGGTCGCCACGGGTTTTGGTCGCACGGGCAAGATGTTTGCCTGTGAACACGAAGATGTTGCGCCGGATTTGCTCTGTCTGGGCAAGGGGCTTACCGGGGGGTATCTTCCGGTGGCGGCTACGCTGGCGACGGATGAGATTTACGATGCGTTTTTGGGCGATTATGCGGAGATGAAGACGTTTTTTCACGGGCATACGTACACGGGCAATCCGCTCGGTTGTGCGGCTGCGCTGGCGACGATAGAGAAATTTGAGACAGATCGCACGCTGGAGAAATTGCAATATAAGATCGCGTATCTGGCGGAGCAGTTGCAGCGGTTCAGGGATCTGGCACATGTGGGGGATGTCCGTCAACGGGGTTTTATTGTGGCGATTGAACTGGTGTTGGACCGGGCAAATAAAACGCCGTATCCGTTTGAGGACCGCACGGGTCATCGGGTGTGCGATGTTGCCCGGGAAAATGGGCTTCTCATTCGTCCGCTGGTCAATACCATTGTTCTTATGCCTCCTTATGCTGTTTCCAAAGGTGAGATAGATCAGATGATAGATATTGTTTGCGATGCGATTCGGGTTGTTACAGAAGGGGATGAGCGGTGACGCGGGGGATTTTTGTAACGGGTACGGATACGGAGATCGGCAAGACGGCGATTACAGCCGGGTTGGCTGCGGTGCTGAAAAGGCGGGGGATCAATGCAGGGGTTATGAAGCCGATTTCTGCGGGTGGTCGCGCGGATGCAAAATTATTGAGACGGGCTGCGCGGTCGAACGAGTCTCTGGATACGATTAATCCGATTTATCTGCGCGATCCGCTTTCGCCCAATATTGCGGCTGCGCGGGAAGAGCGGGTGCTCGATCTGGCACCTGTTTTTGGCGCTTTTGATCGTCTTTCAAAAATTCACGATTGTGTTCTGGTCGAGGGCGTGGGCGGTCTTCTGGTGCCGATTGTGGATGATTTTCTGGTGGCAGATCTCGCTGCGCGTTTCGATTTGTCTCTTCTTATTGTGGCTCGCGCAGCTCTGGGTACGATTAATCATACGTTGCTTACCATTGAGGCGGCACAGGCACGCGGTCTTCAGGTTAATAGTGTGATATACAATACGCTGTCGCCGGGGGGACCAGATGTGTCGGCGCAGATGAGTCCAGGGGTTGTGACGCGCATTTCCGGGGTTCTGTCGGCGGGTATTGTCCCTTATGATCCGGATGTGGATGTGGATGCTGTTTGCCTGGGCGGGATGGAGGCGTTGGTTGAGGGGCATGTTGATCTGGGTTTGATTTTGGGGTGAATAAAGATATTGTGACGACTTTATATACTACGTCATTCAAGGGTATTGGGCAGGTTACTGTGCGGGAGTTGCGGTTTTGTTTTGGAAGTCGCCTTTCCAATGTGCGGACAGACCGCGTGCGAGATTACGATCTGGTGCAGTTTAATTATCAGGGCGATCCGCTCGCGTTGCGCCGACTGGGGACTGTGGAGGATATTTTTTTTCATCTTGCGGATGTGCCGTTGAGCGGTGAACGGGGGGATCTCAATATCATAGGTGAGATACCCGATCTGATTCCGGCGCTCAATGTACACAGGCAGTTCAATGGGTTGCCCAGAGGGCGCACAAGATATCGCGTTATTGTTCAGGCGTCCATGCAGGGCTGGCAATCTTACCGTCGCAATCAGATGCAGGGGGCTGTTGAACGGGCTATACATCGCCGTTTTCCCAGATGGCGTCTTGTGCCCGATGATGCCCATGTGGAATTGTGGTTGCAACAGACCGGCAGGCAGGTGCGCCTGGGTTTGCGGCTTACGGATCGCACGATGCGCCATCGCACGTATAAGACTGCGAATCGCCCCGCGTCGCTGCGTCCCACGATTGCGCGGGCACTCGTTCAGCTCACCCGTCCAGAAGATGGCGATGTTTTTCTGGATCCGATGTGCGGTGCGGGTACGGTTATGATTGAGCGCGCGCTTGCGGGTCGCTATGCGCTGGTTCAGGGTGGGGATATCGACGAGCAAGCTGTTGCAGATACGCTGGAGAATTTTGGCAATCGCCACAAGCCGCGCGATGTTTTTCACTGGGATGCGCGTCGATTGCCTCTGCCCAATCAATCGGTTGACAAGGTTGCGACCAATCCGCCCTGGGGCCGTCAGGTGGGGTCTGTTTTTGAACTTCGCGCGCTTTATGCGTCTGCTTTTGCGGAGGTTGACCGGGTTTTGCGCCCCAATGGCGTTGTTGCGATTCTTTCGAGTGAGTGGAATGCGATTAAAGACGCGCTGGCGCAGACCAATTTGACGCTGATTGAACAGATCAAAGATATCGCGGTGCTGGGCCGGCGCGCCGATATTTTTGTCGCGCAGAAATTTAGTGCGTAATTTATTTACAGGAGATTGAAGCCATGAGTATATCTGAAGATATTGGGACCAAATTGCTTTTTGAGAATGATCGCGTGCGCGTTTGGGATCTCGCGCTTGCCCCGGGCGAGAGTACGGGTATGCATCGGCACGAGAATGACTATTTGTACGTGGTTATCGGCGGGGGAACACTCCAGGGTGTCTCGTCAGATGGCGTCAAACGCGAGGCCCGCGATATGGCGGATGGGCAGGTGCAATGGCGAGATGTCGATGGCGAAGATGTTCACGAGGCTATCAATGTGGGGGATGGTCCTTGGCGGAATATTATTGTTGAGTTGAAGGGATAAAAAAGCGGGCACGATTATGTGCCCGCTTTTTTTTATCGATTGGCGAGGAGGTCGTCAACGACGGTTGGGTCGGCGAGGGTGGAGGTGTCACCGAGGTCCGAGGTGTCGTTTTCGGCGATTTTGCGCAGGATTCGGCGCATGATTTTGCCCGAGCGCGTTTTGGGCAAGCCCGGTGCCCAGTGGATTACGTCTGGGGTGGCGATGGGGCCGATTTCGGTGCGGACTTGTTGGACGAGTTCGGCTTTGAGGTCATCGGTATAGGCTTCGCCCACGTTGAGGGTGACGTAGGCATAGATGCCCTGTCCTTTGATTTCGTGTGGGAAGCCGACTACTGCGGCTTCGGCCACTTTTCCGTGTGAGACCAGGGCGCTTTCGACTTCGGCAGTGCCCATGCGGTGGCCCGAGATGTTGATGACGTCATCTACGCGGCCGGTGATCCAGTAGTAGCCGTCTTCGTCGCGGCGGCAACCGTCACCGGTGAAGTAGAAGCCTTTGTATTGCTGAAAGTAGGTTTCTTCAAAGCGTTTGTGATCGCCATAGACGGTGCGCATTTGTCCCGGCCAGGGTTCTGAGATGGCGAGTACGCCATCGACGCCATTGCCTTCGACGATTTTGCCCGATTCGGGTTCGAGGACCACGGGTTTGATGCCGTATAGGGGAAAGGTCGCGGATCCGGGTTTGGTGGGGGTTGCGCCGGGCAGGGGACTGATGAGGATGCCTCCGGTTTCGGTTTGCCACCAGGTATCTACGATGGGACACCGCTCGCGCCCGACATTGCGGTGATACCATTGCCAGGCTTCGGGGTTGATGGGTTCGCCCACTGTGCCGAGTATTTTGAGAGATGATAGGTCGTATTTGGCGGGCCATTCGTCGCCTTCTCGGGTGAGGGCGCGTATGGCTGTGGGCGCGGTGTAGAATTGGTTGACTTTGTATTTGTCGATGACCTGCCAGTAACGGCCCGGGTCGGGATAGACGGGCGTGCTTTCGAACATGATGGTGGTGGCGGCATTTGACAGGGGTCCATAGATGATGTAGGAGTGGCCTGTGATCCAGCCGATGTCGGCGGCGCAAAAGTAGATGTCGTCGTCCTGATAGTCAAAGACGTTTTTGTGCGTGTAGCCCGTGTACACCATGTACCCACCTACATTGTGCTGTACGCCTTTGGGTTTGCCGGTGGAGCCAGATGTGTAGAGGATGAAGAGGGGGTCTTCGGCGTCCATTTCTTCGCATGGGCAGTCGGCGCTGGCTTCTGACATGGCTTCGTGCCACCATAAGTCGCGTCCTTCACGCATGGGACATGCGATGCCGCTGTCTTCGCCCACGCGCTGTACGACGATGCAGGTGTGAACGCTGGTGTTCCCCATGCGCGAGTTGGCCAATGCGATGGCTTCGTCGGCGGGTTGCTTGCGTTCCATGGGGCGGTCGCCCCGGAACATGCCATCTGTGGTGAGTACGATCTGACAGGCGGAATCGACGATGCGGTCTGCCAGTGCTTCGGCGGAGAAGCCGCCAAAGACGATTGAGTGGACAGCACCGATGCGCGCACAGGCCAGCATAGCGATGGCGAGTTCGGGAATCATGGGCATGTAGATGGAGACGCAGTCGCCTTTTTTTACGCCTCGGGATTTGAGTACGTTGGCGAATTTGCAGACTTGTTCGTGCAGTTCATTGTAGGTGAGTTTGGCGTCTTCACCAGGCTCATTGCCTTCCCAGATGATGGCGATTTGATCTCCTCGGGACGCGAGGTGACGGTCAATGCAGTTGTACGTGATGTTGGTTTTGGCGCCTTCAAACCACTTGATAGAGATCGGCCCGTTGTCTATATTGTAATTGTAGGATCGCACGGTGTCCCATTTTTTGTACCAGTGGAATGAATTGGCAATTTCTGCCCAGAATGCTTCGGGATCGGCAACTGATTTTTCGTATTGTTGCCCGTAAGCATCTATGCTGGGGACATGTGCATTGGTGCTGAGATTTTCCGGTGGGATGTATTGTCCGTTTTGTTCGACGACCTGATTTGCTGCCATCGGGGTTCCTCGCTTTCTGAACATGAGTCGGATTTATCGGATTTGGGGATGTTGAATATAAGACGGGATTGATAAAGGCGCAATGCGGAAAAATAGGCGGCGCGTATTTTTGGGAACCCTGAGGGCGTGTGAAGGGTTTAATAGCAGGAGTGAGGATGTAAAGCTTTGGGAAGGGAGGGGGATACATGCCCGAAGGGGAGGGATTCCATGCTTATGGCAAATTCAAAATATGGACTGAGCGAACAACCAGATACAGAGATTTTAGCTGAGGTCTCTGCCGGAGATATTGATGCTTATGGAAAAATTGTGCGGCGCTATCAAGGGCGGTTGTACAATTTTGTTTTTCGCTTTGTGAGCGATCGAGAAACAGCAGAAGATATCGTGCAAGAGGCGTTTTTGCGCGCGTTTGGAAAGCGCGAGGAATACCGCGCAATTGCCAATTTCTCTACATGGCTGTTTACGATTGCTGGAAATTTGGCCAAAAGTGAGTTGAGAAGGCGCAAGCGATGGCGGTTGTTTTCACTGGATCGAGACGAGGAGTCAGATACGGGCATGGATTTGCCCGATGAATCTATGCGTCCCGATCGCATGGCGGAATCTTCGCTGGCCGATGTGGAGATTCAGAGTGCTATTGCTTCATTGCCCGATAATTATCGCCAGGTGATTTTGTTGCGCGATGTAGAAGGTATGTCGTATTATGAGATTTCTGAAATTGTGAAGTGTCCGGTTGGGACGGTGAAGTCGCGGGTCAATCGCGGGCGCTTAAAATTACAACAAAAATTGAAAAATGAAGGCCGAGATGTGGGCCTGAATGTCTAAGATATCGTGAAAACACTGTCCGGAGGTAAAATATAGACATGACCGTTACTGATTTTGAAGCGCGAGTTTCGGATTATGTAGATGGCGAAATGAGTCCGATTGAGATGGCGGAAATGGAACGCAAAGCTGCCGAGTGCGAGCATTGTCGCACTTTGCTGGCCGATGTGCAAACTTTGAAGGAGCGCATGGCGCAATTGCCACAGGTGCGCCCATCGGCTGAGTTTGATTTTACCCTGCGCAGCCATTTGGCTATGGCTATGGCAAAAGAAAAACAGCCTTTGCACAGGGCGCGGCGCACTATGTTTTCTTCTGTTTCGCGGACGATTACAACGCTGGCTGCGGCTGTGGTGATCGGCCTGGGGTTGACGCAGGTGGTTTTCTATAGCGATACAACGCCTACCCCACAAATGGCAGTGGAGCGCCAGGAAATTCCGCTGGTGCCGGGCGAGAGATTGCCGAGTGTTGATGTCGGTGCTCTGGAATTGGAGCGTTTGTCCAAGGAGTCTTATAGTCTGGATTCTCGTCATTATCGGGATTCGGCGCGTGTGGATTCCGCATCGCGGTTGAAGCAACTGCCATCGGATATGCGCGATTTGCGCCGCGTGAAACAGGTTCCCGTTTCGTATTCATTTTGACGTTGACTCGACAAGTGGAGAGAGGCGGGATCATGAGATCTTTGTGTTGCGCAATGGCGTTGTGTCTGCTCGTCGTGGGCAGGGGATGGACGGAAGAACGCAGCCTGTTGTGCGCGCTTGAAGAGGAAATTGCTGCAATTTTGGAAGATAATCGGCAGAGTGTGGTGCGGATTCACACGCTCTATCCTCCCCGTGCGCGGGCAGATAGCGGGCCGTTTGGTTCGGTGTTTACCCATGGCACGGGGTTTATTTTTGATCCCCAGGGTTATATTTTAACGATTGAAGCCGCTATTGCAGATGCCGATGAGATTCGGGTGACGCTGGCTTCTGGTCTGCAGGTGCGGGCTACACTGGTGGGGGCAGATCCGATTTCGGGGATTGCTGTTATTCGCGTTGAGGCAGAAAATTTGCCCACGGTTTTGGTGGGAAATTCTCAGCATATTAAAATTGGGCATTACGCCCTTTTATTGGGCAATGATTTTGGCAATCTGGTGCCTTCTGTTGGGATGGTGTACGGAATCTATCGGGATAGGGATTTGTTTCAGGTGTCGGCCCGCGTGCAGAGCAGTTATGGCGGGGCTCCCGTGTTTTGTGGTAATGGACGGGTTGGGGGCATGGTGTGGCGCTATGAAGACCCGATTCGCACCGTTACTCAAGACGATGGTTCTCTATTTGGATGGACCTCCCTGCCGTCGTCGGTTTTTGTCATTCCGATCAATCGCGCGATGCGGGTGGCGCGCGCGCTGGTTGCACATGGGCAGATGGCGTATGGCAAACTGGGTGTGGAGGTTGCACCACGGGGCAACGAGGTGGTGGTGGTCAATGTGCAGCCCAATAGTCCTGCAACTGAGGGCGGGATTCAGCCGGGCGATGTGGTGCTTTCATATCGCGGGCGCGCCATTGGTGGTCCAGTGCATTTGAAGCGGATGGTGCTGGAAAGTACGCCGGGCGAGACCGCAACGATAGGTATTCGACGCGAGGGACAGGTGGTGGCGATACAAGTCGAGCTGGATCAGATGGATAGCACTGATCTGGTCGCTTTGCGTCCAGCACCTCTGGTAAAGCCAGAAGATGCAGCGGTTTATCAGCATATCAATTATCTGCAACGCGAAGTCGGGCGTTTGCGACAGATTTTGCATCGCGACAAGTAAGTGTTCGCGATAAACGCAAAAAAGCGGTGGTCTTCGGATCACCGCTTTTTTATTTTACGCACGGTGTTTGGCAACTACTGATTCGTCGAGTTCGATTCCCAGACCAGGTCCTGTTGGCGGGGTGATATAGCCGCTTTCAAATTGGATTGGCTCTACGAATATTTCGCTGTGGAGGTCGTTGGCGTTGAATTCCTGGATCAGAAAGTTCGGTGAGCATGTGTCGAGTTGTACTGCGGCGGCTGCGGCGATGGGACCGCAATACATGTGGGGCGCGATGAGGGCGTAGTGGGCTTCAGCCATGCTGGCGATTTTTTTGGATTCCAATATTCCACCACATTGTCCCACGTCTAATTGGAGGATCTGCGCGGCCTGTTTTTTCAGGAGTTCGGCAAATTCGTATTTGGTGACGAGCCGTTCGCCTGTGGCTATTGGGATGCTGGTGTGGGCGGCGACGCGGGCCATTTCGTCGATGTTTTCCGGGGGGACGGGTTCTTCGAACCAGAAGGGGCTGAATTCTTCCAGTTCTTTTGCCACGCGGATTGCGCCGGATGTGCTGAATTGTCCGTGAGTGCCGATGCCGATTTCCAATTCGTCGCCGACTGCGTCCCGGATGCTTTTGAATATTTTGGCGACGTGGCGGATGGTTTTGAGTGGGAAATCGCGCGGATGGGGAAAGAGGGGTTGGAAGGGGTCGAATTTGCAGGCGGTATTTCCATTCTCGACCAGACGGGTTGCGATTTCGCCAGCGCGTTCTGGATTTTCCCAGATGCCGTCGGTTGGCATATAGGCATAAGCCCTGAGTTTGTCGTGGACCCTGCCGCCGAGCAGGTTGTAGATGGGCTGGTTCAGGGCTTTGCCGACGATGTCCCAACACGCCATTTCAATGGCGCTCAAGGCGGGTGTTGCGTCGAGGCCAGGGTGGCGATAGTCGTGCCGGGACGCAAAGATGCGCTGCCACAGGCTTTCGATGTCAAAGGGGCTTGTGCCAATGGCGAATTGCTGGCACAGGTTTTTGATGAGGCTGATTTGGGCGTCCAGATTGGTGGCATTTCCCGAGGGTCGCTCGCCCAGTCCGACGATGCCTTCGTCGGTGATGAGCCGGACAAAGAGCCAGTATCGCCCCCCGCGATAGGGCTGGATGTTTTTGATTACTATGGTTTCTACATCGGTGATTTTCATGGGTGATGTGCTCCTGTTCTGGTGTGTGTCAGTAATGGGCGGTCAGTTTCTCTTTGATTACGCGGCATTGCCAGAATGCGCGATTGCGCCATCCGAATCGCCACGGGTGCGATGTTGAGAATCTCTGGGGCAAGGCTTCGTATAGCAGGGCGAATGTTTGTACGGTGGCTGCGAATTGATGGGTGTCCTGCTTGTCGCGTTCTGCATGCGCTTTGTAATAGGGGATGAGCGCATCTGCTGTGCGGTGTAGCGCGGCGTTTGCTTCTGTCTCGCGCCACCCGGTGGCTTTTGGCAGTCGCGATAGCAGATAGACCGCGTCCATGGTTGAAAAGTTGGGGCGTCCGTGCCAGAAGCCGTTTTTCTCCTGGAGATTTAGCATGGCATCTATGATTTTTTCAGGCTGTGGCGGGAGTTTGTCCATTCCGGTGTAGATCAGACTGTAGGCAAATGTGCGGCTGATGTTGGTGGGGCCTTCAGCGGGCCAGGTTCCGAGCGCAGGGTGCTGTTGTGCGGCGAGTTCGTCGAAGAACGCGTTGACCCAGGCGGGGTCTGGATGGCTGACGAGCATGGGGACGCGCGCGAGTACTTCGTGATGGGTGTTGCCGGATGCTTTCCACGTTTTGAACCATTGGCGGAGTCCGGCGACGGTTGTTGCGTTGCGCTGGTCGTCGGGGAATAGGAGGATCTGGGCGCCCAGCATGTTGAGTGCGCGAACTGCGTTCCAAAATGCGATCCCCCGTCTGCCCGAGGGTGGGAAGGCAAAGGATCCGTCCTGTTCGCTCTGTTGTGATTGGATCCAGGCGACCCATTTCGCGCGGTCAATCGCGACTGCGTCGAGCGCGTTTATGCTGTATAAAATATAGGTGATGAAGAGGGTGCTCGGGAGACTGGGCACGGATGTGTCGCCATTGCGGAAGGCTCCCGTGTGTGGGAGGTAGAGGGATTCTGTCCAGGTGATCAGATCGTCGCGGATAGGGTTGAGGGAGATTGGCATGTGGTTCTCATTTACGCCAGGGCCGTCTGGAGTCCGGGGACCTGGTCCGCGCCTTCTGGCACCTGAATTTTCGACCCTTGAAAGTCCTCTCCGACTGGTTCAAACCGTCCGTTCAGGTGCTCGGACAAGAACGCCTCAGCGACGGCGTAAAATGACAAGCGGTTTTCCGGCCGTGCGAATCCGTGTCCTTCGTCTGGATAAAGCACGTAGGTTACGGGGATGTTTTTTTCCTTCATTGCCTCGACGATTTGATCGGATTCGACTTGCTTGACGCGCGGGTCGTTGGCTCCCTGGCCGATCAGCAGAGGCCGCTGGATCTGATCTACGCGCGCAAGCGGCGATTTGGCCAGCAAGGATTGCTGGCCCTCCTCTGTGGTCCAGTCACCTACGCGGTCTTTCATCATCGGCAGGATCGGAACCCAATAAGGCGGCACGTTTTGTAGCAATGTGACGAGGTTGCTCGGGCCGACGATATCGACGCCGCAGACGAATGTCTCGGGCGTGAAGGTCAATCCGACGAGGGTCGCGTATCCGCCGTAGCTGCCGCCCATTATCGCCACCTGATCGCGCTGCGTGATCTTTTCGCTGATCGCCCAGTTGACAGCGTCAATCAGGTCGTCGTGCATTTTGCCAGCCCACTCGCCATTGCCGGCGTTGGTGAACTCTTTGCCGAAGCCGGTCGAGCCGCGGAAGTTGACGCTCAGTACGGCGTAACCGCGGTTCGACAGCCATTGATGCTGCGGATCGTAGCCCCAGATGTCGCGTCCCCAGGGACCCCCGTGAACCAGTAAAACCAGCGGGACCGGATTGCTCGGTCGCGCGTCGCCGTCGGGAGTGCTGTCGGGGGGGAGCGTCAGATAGCTGACCAGGTTCCACCCGTCGCGGGATTTGATGGTCAGCGAATGCATCCTGGCCAGTTGGTACTCGTCCAGGTCTGTGCGGTTGCTGAACAGGTAATTCGCCTGTTTTCTGGCGCGGTCGTACAGGTAGTATTTGACCGGCCCGTTGTCCAGGACGTAGGCCGCTGTCCACAAGCGGTCGTCGAGCGTGCGGCTGGTGATGGACAATTCGCCGTCTTCCACCGAGTGCAAGTAATCCATGTCCTCTTGTATCGCCGGGTCCAGCACGTGCCAGCGGTTGCGGTCGTAAATGAACGATACGGCTTGTACGTGTTTCTCTGTCGGATGAACCAATATCCCGCCCACATCCGCGTGGTCGTCCTCGGCTACCCGTTCTTGTTTGCCAGACGCCAGATCGAGGGTGAACAAGGCGGCGGTGTTTCGCTTGCGGCTGTCGATCATATAGAGGATCTGGTTTGATTTGTCGAAGCCGGTCAGATAGGTCGTCAGGGCGTCGGTGTTGGGGACCTCTATGAAGGGTTGCCACTGGTTGTTCTCGTCCCGTTGGAGGATCTCCTGTCCCCCGGTCGGTAAAAATGTCATGGCAAAACGCGTGCGGTCGTCGTTGTCGAACAGATAGGAGACAAAGCCCGGGTTCTCTTCGATCAGGGTCCGCTCGCCGGTGGAAAGCGCGATTCGATAGACGTCGTGTAGCTGCGGATTGCGGTTGTTGATGCCGATCAGGATTTCGTTGGGTATCTTTTCATTGATCGAGAGAATCTGCGCGTTGACTTTTTCAAAGGGCGTCAGGTCTCGGGTTTCGCCCGTGGCGATATTCGTCGCGTACACATGCCAGTCTTCGTCGCCTTTGGCATCTTGGTAGTACAGGATGTGCTGGCCGTCATAGGTCCAGTCGTAATAGCGGATGCCGCGTTCTTCGTCTTTGGTGATTGGTTTAGCTGAGTCAGGGTCTTCTACTGCGGCGACCCAGACGTTCAAGACGCCCGCCACTGGCGCGAGGTAGCTCAGGTACTCGCCGTCGGGACTGATCCGAGCCATGGATTTTTCTGGGTTGCCGAATAGCACTTGTCGGGGAATCAATTTGGTATCTCCTTTTAGTTTTGCTTAAGACCAACCGCGTACCATATACGCCTGTAGTATGCCGCTTTCATCGGAGTTGAAGAAGCCCGATTGTCCATCTGGGGAGAGGAAGGGATGGATGTGCGTGTGTTTTTGCCAGGACGATCCGGGGTCTGCGACTTTGCGCGCGTTTGCAAGGGCGCCTTCCTCTTCTTCGGGGAGGTCGAATAGCCAGACGGCTCCGCCCGCGTCTATGGGACCTGCGTCTGTGATCAATCGCTTTCCGTCGATGTCTGTTGCGAAGTGGCAGAAGTCGGGTACGTCGAAGGATCGGGAGAGGTCGTTTCGCCAGCCACCCGGGGTGTTGATGCCTTCGTCGCCGACGTGAGGCGCGGCGCGTCCGGAGATGAGTTGTCTTTCAGCGGGTTCGCGGGTGCTGGTGCTCGTGATGGCGATGTCGCTTTGTCCCTGCCAGCATTGATGCCCCTGGCAGAACTCGTTTCCGTCCCGTCCCCAGGGGAAGTCGCGCAGTGCGGTGCCGTCGTCCCGGATCAGGTGGATGTCTGCACCCTGTCCACTGACGAGTGTTTCTACACTGCCGTCGGGTGTTGCGGTGTTGCCGTGGTTTTCCTGGATCATGATGTCGTGGGAGGCGATAGGGTCTGTCTGGCGCGTGTATTGTGGGTGAATGTTGCACCAGGAGGGTCCGTGAAAGATCAGGCGTACGGATGGTTTTTCAATGTCGAAGACGAGGAGGCCCCAGGGCGCGCCTGCGGTTTTGCCGTCGCCGAGGAATCCCGAGATGGCAATGCGCTTGCCGTCGGATGAGATGGTCGAGAGAGGATACGGTCGGCTCAATCTGAAGTCGGTGTCGGGTATGGCGTGGTCCAGGACATAGATGGTGTCGCGTTCTGTTCCGTCCAGTTTGACGCGTTTGAGCGTCAGGCGTCCGCCCCCAGGTTCTGTTTCGTTGACGAAGTAGTAGAGCCATTCGCCATCGGGGGAGATGGATGGTCCCGTGGTTCCGAGTTCGGTGGTGATGGGCGTTAAGCTGCAATGGTCTTCGAGGTCGCAGATGAGGAACTGGTGCTCGGGGTCTTTCGGGTCAGAGCCGTGGGGATGTGCAGACCGGTGAATGATTAGCCGCTGGGAGTCGGGCGTGAAGATCTGCGCTTCCATGTAGATGTGGGATGAGGGGACCGCTTCATCCGTGAGCTGGATAACTTCGAGGTTGTTCCGCTCGGTCTCCGGAACGAGGTCGGGTCGGATTTTCATTTTGTGTCTCCTTATGGCAGGAGTTGTGGCTATATCATAACGGTACAAATATCTGCCAATTTAAGCGCGAAAACAGGGGTTTGCAATGGCATTTTTGAGTATAAAGTCAGTATGATAAAAAAATAGACCAATCAGCTAACGATATTGATTGGTCTACGCGCGACAGATTGCCCTATATATACGATTTTCACCGATAAGGTATCTAAGACTATGTTTATCGTTCGTCTCGATCACGATCCCCGTCTTCCGGATTTTGGGAGAAACATGCCTCCTTCTGGCTTCGCCTTCTTTAATGCCATCCACGAAGAGGAATCTGTTTTCTCCATTTCGTGTCTGTACCATGAAAACAGACTTTGAAGCCACTTTTTTTGGAGCGCACGCCAATTTTTCACTTCGGGATCACCGCTAGCGGTCACCTCAGGCCACTTGTCCTGAAAGAGTTCACCAAGTACGAACTCAACAGCACTCATCGGAGTGACGAAGAGACTGGGTAATCTGGGAATGGGAACGAATTCTGGGAATGGCGGCTTGTCGGAGTCCCCGAGAATCTGAGCGTGGACATAACAACCAGGACTTTTCTCATCACCCAGTTCCAGGCGCCACATTGCCAAACGTGTCTTAGGATTATCTGAATCGTACAGCTTAATCTTCGTCGAAGCGATTCCGCAGAATTCTATCTCGCGCTTCTCTAATGGTCGTAACTGCCACTTTCCTGAAATAACCGCGTGTATCTTTCGACTGCCTCGGCGGCTACCAGCCTCGTACTGATCGCTTGGTATGGTGTGAAGGCATTGAAGCACCAAAAAGCGATCTTTTCCTTTTTGCGCTCCACCAATACTGTTTAGGTCTCTCCGTAAATGTTTCAAAGTCCACAACGTTCGTGGCTCAAAGAACTCTTCACCCATAGTCTCCATTGCCCTGATTTCCCGTTCCAATTCAGCGATCTTAAAACGGAGCCCAGCCATTCTCGTCGTCCTATTCTTCGTCATTCTCAATGCGATGCTGATCAAGTGGATCCACCATTGATCTCAGGATAGGATTATCCCGAACGATTTCGATGTCCATATAGGCTGAATCGGCAAATGGGGGCCAATGGTCGGGATGGAGATTTATGGCAGTCATTGGCGATAGGAACTCATCGGCGGGCTGCCAATCCGTATCCACGCAAACCAATGCAGGATTGGCGTCAATTGATTTCAGTTTCATTCCGGCACGCTCGGCTAAAGCGTCTCGCAACTGCTGTACATCAGCCGTGTGTCCTTCTACTAAATTCCAGGCGTAGTCCTCGATAGCACCACGCCACCACCTGTCTCCCAAAAATCCCGCGAGAATTCCTGAATAGCGCATAGCTTTCAAATCTTTCGCCAGATCGCTATCTCCCTCCAGTACCTCATGCAGGGACTCAATGGAAATTCCCAAGCGTGCCGCCACCCAGTGCTTCGCCCACAGAAAGCAAGGATAAGGCAGTATTTGATGGAGCAACCATCGAATAAACAGGATGCTGCGTCCTCTCATGAACAACTCCTCAACTGGCACCCGGCAATCTTTAACATCGCGCCAGCAGCGTTCAAACGAGTTATTGTCCTCATCCATATCGAGAAATTGTTGCACCATTGAAGTCGAGCCATCCGAATCCTCCGGCCATTGGGCAGGAAGTTGTCGGACAGCTTTCGCAAGAAGGAGCATCTGGTCGTAGAGATGGGGATCTTCCTTCCTAAATACCCATTCCAGATTGTTCAGTTGTGCACGAACATGCTGTGCAGTCGCTAATGGAAGCCGTCCCTGAATATCTTCGATATGGCCCGTATGTAACGCAAATGCCGTTAATTTGTCTTTTTTATTTTGGTCCACTTGCTCCCTCAGGACGACTGCAAGAGACATGCCGTTTGCTGGCTGGAGTGAAATGGTTGAGAGAACATCCCGTTCCGACCAATCTTCCAGCCGATAGTCCACGAGAACCAGATCAGCATTATTCAGGTTCGGTTCTTCTACCTCCTGAGGATGAATTACACGGTTTGTTGCGCGGTCATTCAGTTCCAGAGCGACTTGGGGTTCCAGCTCGCCAGGTTCATCGTCGATGACAAGAATGTATGGCTTCTCGATATTTTTCATAAGCAAGACTAACTCCCACTTGGCAAAGCTATTTCGACTGCAGTTGCAAACGGGCTATCTGGTCGGACGAATTTCACAACTGCTCCATAGTTCTCCAACAGGTTCCGTGTAATGGTCAGTCCCAGTCCCATCCCTTGACCCAGCACGGGGTTTACTTCAAATGTCGTTGATTGGAAAGGTTTGAACCAATGCTCGGCTTCATCAAGTTGGACAGCGGTACCGGTGTTCTGGATGCGAATCTGAACCTGTTCATTTTCACTGGATGCTGAAGCGAGGATATGTCCATCCTCTCCAGCGGCTTTAACTGCATTTGTCAGGAGATTAGCGAATACTGCCGTAAGCTCGGCGGAAAACATCGGGGCAGATCTCAATTCGGGCGGAATCTGATTGTCAATTTTGATGCCTCGGCGTTCTGCTTGATGCTGTATGAGACGAACCGCGGCATCGAAACGTTCATATAAATACTGGCGCGAACGGCGTCGTCTCGCATCTGGAGTTTCAATGTCTAACAGATAAGCAGCTTGACGTTCCAATCCCCGCTTCAAATCCACGGTGACCGTTAATAATTGCCTAAGGATTCGCCGCTGTTTGCGAGACAATCCTCCCTCTTTGAGCAGGCGCTCCAGAGTACGCTCAATAGTTTGTGCCTTTCCCAGCAAGGCATTGATCTCATGCACAAAAGCCGCCATCTGAGTCCCCACGGACGCCAGGACATGTAAGAGCGAACGTTCGGCCCACAGGTCCGCGGTAAGCTCCGGCGTTCCTCCGTGCTTTTGCATGGCTGCGCTGACTGCGACCTTGGCTTTCTTAGTATCTCCTTCGTTGAGGCGCTCGCGAGCTTCTTTCAGGAGTTGAGTCACATCTTGAAGTCGATTGGGCAATTCATGCGTCTCAGGGGAATCGTCCGTAGTATCATCAGCCTCAATCCCATCTGTCTGATCCATTACAGCCCTTGATTCTTGACGACGGTCTTCCCTCCTTTTTTGGCGGCGTTCATAGGCTTCTGCCGCTCTCGCTCGCGTACAGAGATCGATTCCTGTCCGCACAAGCTGCACTAATGTGTCGAATCCGGCCTCTGGAATGAATCCCTCACGGTTCACGAGAACGCGCAGACTGGGACAGTGTTCTTGGGTAAGAAAAATCGCTCCAAAGTAGTTGTTGTTCGACAAGCGAGTGAGGCCCTCATCGGGATCAGTCGCCTCCACACTGAGACGGAGTTTTTCAAGCATCTCGAGCTGTCGTGGGCGTCTCGCATAATCAGCATTGAGCGCGAGCCAGTCGTCTTCTTGCTCACCATAGGGTAGAACGCGGAATCCTTCCATATAAACTCGAATTCCACTGACGCGCGTCGCCCATATCCGCTGGTCCTGGCGACCCCTATACCCTTCTCGGACCAGAATGCGAGCCTCAAAATATGGCCCTTTCCCAGGGATGGGATGAGGGAGCGACTGCTTGAACCCTCTCGCTTCCGGGTTATCTTCTCGAGTTTTTCTTGTTGGTGCGACAGCAAAAACCACTTCATCGCTACCGGGAACCGCCTGTATCTCCAGTACCCAGGTCGCGACTTCGGCAACAAGTGCCCAGTAGTCCTCGCCGGCAGCAAAGTCCCCTTCAAGGTTCACCTGGAATGGAGAGACAACAGCATCGGAACCCTGGTCTCGTACAACTGGTGTGTCGAACAGCAGTGGCTTTTCGATAATTGATCGCGGGAGCGGCTCACGCAGAAATAGGGGAGGACCGAACGATTGAACCTCGGCAAAAAACCTCGTACGCTCAGTCTCGGTCCAGGCTTTTCGCAGTTGCGATAGAAGAAGTGTCGTTCCTGAAAGAGTGTTCTCGCGCATTGGCTTCGTTTCCAGACGAATCGCGTCAGCGTCAAGGTCATCCAGAGTTTCGTACTGTTCGATTTTGTTCCAATCTATTGTGGCGTTCAGAGCTTCTCGAATCCCATCCGATCCAGGGAATTGGGGCACGCTATCGATTTCGAGTTTTCTCGCAAGCTTATGAGCGGCGAGTCGGCCGATTCCCTTGGCACCAGTGTAACGGCGTTGAAACAAGGGGGATCGTCGCTCTCCTTGCTCCTTCAGACGAGAAGCAACCCGCAGAAATCCCTTCTCGAACGCTTCCGAATTCATTCCCACGCCGTCGTCTATTACCAGGATGTGTCCCTCATCTGGATTGTCGAGTCGCTCACCATATACAGTGACCTCGGTCGCATCTGCGTCGTAGGCGTTCTTGATCAGTTCAATCAAGGCTGTGGAGTCGCGCCCGACCAGTAGTTCTCCGAGTTCTCGGAACAAGTGGGTGTCAACAGTGAACTTAGCCATGTCCGGTTCCATTCCTGGTGGGGCGGCGTTGGGTCATCAACAGGCCGTGTGCCTGCTGTAGCCGCTTAATGTCTTTCTTTGGCAAGCCCAATTGATCTCCAAGAACGAGATCGTCCGCCCGTTTTCTTGCTTCGGCTTCTTGCCCATCTCGAATGAGTTTATTCAATTCATCAAAGGCGTCTTCTGCGTCCTGAACTATCGGTACCGGCGTTCTATTCAGGGTGCCGGGTTCCATCTTCAAGACGCCTCCTCCGTACCGACGTCCGTGGAGTTCTGCCCAGACACTCACAGCACTCGTGAGGAACCCTACAGCGATGGCTGGCAGAGATGCATCGCTTCCGCAATGCAAATACATCGCATGGAGTGCATTGGTGCATCGGCAAATAGTCCGGTTGAGAACGATCAGGGGAGCACCCATACGGGCGCATGTAGCGAAGGCATCTGGTACAGGCTTTAGATCGACACGAAACCAGGGATCGCGTATGGTGCATTTATATCGTTCGTGAATACCAGCCTCAATTCCCTCGTCAATCCACTGCTGGATGCCGGGAGTATTTTCGCACGCTGGCGTGGGCTGAACCAGGATGGCCTGTTGGTTAGCATCGACGAGTTCCTGGAGATCTTCTTTGGTGAAATCCAGCCCTGATAGCCATCGCGTACGAGAAATTAGTCGTACACAAGACTCGTGAGGAATACCAAGTTGTTTCAAGTTTTCGGCATTACGGATGAAATGTTTGTTAGCGCCTGTGACCAAACCAATCCTTACGGTTGCGACATCGGAGACTTTCTGAACCGCAGAATGTTGCTCCAATTCACCGAGCAATTGGACAATCTGTGGGTCAATGCGGCGTCCTTTTTGGGTTATCAAATGGGGAGTATAACTTCCGCCTTTTGGGGTGTTCAGAACTGCTACCAGATCCTCAGATCGCTCGACAGCTTCAACTCGCAAGGTGCCTTTTTTCCCACCATATTGCGAAGCAGCGACTGCGACCACAGCCTCGTCTGTACCCTCAAACAGACGGTCGCGAATATGAACCAGGCAGACATGATCGAAACGGGATGTAAGCAAGTCCCTGACGACAGTGGCATAGTCAGCCTGAAGGATTGCTTCCGGAACGAGCATTGCAAGCCGGCCATTCTTTGCGATAAAGCTCAGTGTGTGGATTAGAAAATATGCCCAGGCACTCGCAGTTTCGGGAAGTGCTACTCCTGCGGCAGCCATGGCTACCCTGCCTGCCTTTCGAGTCGCTCCATTGAACCAGTGATGACGCACGTAGGGGGGATTGCCGATTATGGCGTGAAACGGTGCTCCGGATATATTCTTCGGAGACAAGCTGAGAAAGTCTCGAATAATGCAGTTCTTCTCGACGAGATTTTGATCCTTGCGTACGTACTCCATACAAATCGGATCCACATCAACACCGAATACTCGCTCGCCGGGTTTTGAAACACCCCTGGAGGCCAGGATTGTCGTTGCGGCATTAAGGAACGCACACCCGCCAAAGCTCGGATCTAAGACGTTTCCTTTTCCTGGCGCAAGTGCCCATGTTGCCAAAATGTTTGCGAGTGCATCGGGGGTGTAGTACGCCCCCAGGAGACGGCGAGGATTGATCCTCAAAATTTTGCGGTAAGTGGGATCTGCTACTTGAGTACTCAACCACTGTTTGTTCGCGACATTTTGCTCAGCACTATGAAGTGCCATGTATGTCTCCGATATAGATTAAATAACAAGATTATCAGATTTTCAATCTTGAACTGAGCCAAATCGCGCCGTTATCAATCAACACGAGTTCCATAACTATAGGCATTTGTGGTCTCTTTAACAAATTACGGCATCGGGGTATAATCGGCAAGAACCTGCATTGGGGACGGGGTACAACTGGTCACATTATACATTTGACGCCATCTTTGGCGTTGAAGATCTATTTCTTCCTCTGTTAAATCAGGCATGTTGTGAATCGCTTCAGATATTTCTTGTACGTACGAGTCATTGTTGCTGATTTCTTTAAGAAGGCGTACATCAGAAGATGGTAGCACACGGAGAACATCATCAGGTGATTGTAAAAAACCTCCGACCGGTATATCGAACCCGAATTTTTCCCATAGTGGGAGTTCCTGAACACCAATCGGATACTTGAGCAATACCAGTTTTATGCAACAATGTACGATTTGCTTCAGTAAACGAATGTTTCTCAAAAAAGCCTGTTCACCAAACGTATTGAAGTTTGATTTACTTTGGCCTGTGGAGCTATATTTATAGCCTTTTATATGCACAAAGTCACTAAGTTCTTCATAAAGTTGCCTCGCTTCTTTACGAATAGGCCGCTTAGTACTAAAGATAGTAAAATTGGGTAGTTGAAGCAGTTTGTCGAGTGTTTGTTTAAAATGTGGGGTGGAATTATTAGATATAAACCAGGATCGAATTTCTTTGCGAGCTTGATCCTCGCGATCAAAATAGAGACCTATCACTACTAACTCTAATGTGTTTCTTAAAGAAAAAAGAGCATGGCGATAGAAGCCTTGTTTGCTCAATTCAGTTGAGTTTTCAAGTTCTGCATAAGCCTCGGAAAAAGGGAAAAAGTTGCCAGATTCGTGACTGTCGTTGTAATGAGGAATCAGGTCAATGAGTTCGTAAAAAGAGAATACATGGATTCCAAGTTCCCCTAAAAGATTCGGATTATCTTGAAGATATAAAGATGTTTCCTCATATACTTTAATTATTTTTTTATGGTCATTAATTAACATCGTTGCAGTTACTTCGCTTTAGTGGATAGTGCAGAAGTTGCGACACATGCATCCTTTGTAATGGGCGACAAATGGCACTGGTATCTCAAGATTTGGCGTTGACTTCAGCAACAGCTTTCAAGGTCTGCGTCTCGACGTAATCGGGATTATTGTCCCTCATTTTGTCCCGGAGCTTGTCAACTGCAACGAAGTCCTTTTCGTCGTAGTCTTCAGTGAAATAAAGCGCGGTTTCCATCCATCCAGATTCATGTAACCGTCCCAGCCCTTGATCCTGCCGCAGTTCCCGCACATTGGGAAGATCGACAACCGGGCGGATAATAGCATCAGAAGAATCTTCCAGGCGGCACACTATAGATGTGTTCTCAAACGTCTGATCGTTCATGACAGTCAACAGGGTTGGCGCATGGGTCGTGGTGATTACCTGAATACCTTGCTTCGCGGTTTGCCGTTCAATCAAATCCATCAACAAATGCAGCCGTGCTGGGTGAATGTCGGTGTCGATTTCTTCAAAGAAATACAGGCTCTTGGGATTTTCGCCGAGCAACACGGCCAGCATGGCGAGAAAACGCAATGTACCATCCGATGCACTATAGGCGGATACTTTTCTGCCGTTTGCCTCGCAGAGCCTGAGATGGACTCGACCACTCGGATCTCGCGGAAACTCGAAATCTTTGACATCCATGGGCGTGAGTTCGTGTACCCAACTTGTCAGAATTTTCTTTCTCCTGGAATCGGTGCAGATTTCCTCCAGTACAGTCGGCAAATTCTCACCGAAATTACCCAGCATTTCCGCGCCAGGGAGAGAGGGTTCTCGCATTCGGTCCGGCGACAGTTCAGGGAAGTGTATGTCAGATAGGATGTAATTGATCCATCCCATCATTGATATAAGCTCGACAGGTACTTTATTGCGGACTGCTTCAACTCGGAAATACTCCATAAGCTGCCTCAAAGCTGCTTGATTTGATTCAAGCAAAATCTCTTTCTGTTCCCTATCCCACACGCCGCGAACCCTGAGATTCTCCCCGGCACTTTGAGCTGTGAAAGACGTCTCTGATTCGACTATGAGTTTTTCTTTTTTTATTTCAAATTCATCGGATTTTCTTTTAGCGAGACCGACCTCAATCATATACTGCGCCTTCTCAGAATGTGGACCTCCATCGCCCCATAATATCTCAACCTCAATAGAAAACGTTTCTTGTCCAAAGCGGATGATTTCATTGGCTGCGCCACGGATCGGTTCCCATTCGCGTTGACCACCAGGGCCGTATTTCCCGCCGATGATCTCCGCCAGGGTATAGTCGCGGCCTATGCCGTGTAGGAAGCGGAAGGCGTCGCGGATATTGCTTTTGCCGCTGGCATTTGCACCCACGATTACGGTGAATGGGCCTACGCGCAGGGTTTCGTCAGCGAAGTTTTTGAAATTTACGAGTCGAATCGATGTAATCATCGGAGTTGCTCCGGTTGACTATTTACACGTTGGATTTGAGATACGTATGCTCTAAGTCATCCTTAGGCTGCCATCCCAGAATGCGTTTGGCTTTTTCGTTTGAGAATTTCTGGTGCGGTCGGTTTGCAAAGATGTTGAAGACTTCGCATTGCGATGGGAGGGTTTTGAGGTCGATGGTCAGGCCCGGTAAGAATGCGGCTGATGCATCGCGCCAGGTTACGAGGAATGGGCGGTTTAGACCGGGTCTTGACAGGTCGTCGTGGTAGCAGAAGATGTAGAATAAGTAACACAGTACATAGACGTCGCTCTGCTCGGCAAAGATTCGGCAGATTTCTTGTCCCAGGCCCTTTGATAGGGCGTATAGATTTGTGCTGGGTTTGGGGGGGACATCGGGACCGATGTTGTAATCCAATGCCTCGTAGGGTGCGCCCTGTACGGTGAAGTGCGGTCCTGTGTTGATGACCCGCGGGATTCCGTGTGCGACTGCTGCGCGCATGATGTTGTAGCATCCCAGGGTGTTGACATCAAAGGCGATCTGGCGGTGGGGGCGCAAGACGGATAGGTTGATGATTGCGTCCATGCCCTCTGCGGCGCGCGCGACTGTATCGGGATCTGATACATCGACGATCATCATGTCGTGCGGGGTGTCAAATGGTTCCAGGTCCGTTAAGCGCAGATCTACATGTCCTTCCAGAGCTTTGACTACGTGCGGTCCCAGCTGGCCATTGCTTCCGTAGATTACGACTTTCATTTTTACCTCATTGTTAAAGGCCCAATGTTTGCTTTGCCTGGTTTGTGGGGAATCGGGCATTTCCAACGTCTGATTGTACGTGCAATACCTGCCACATGGGTCCGTTGGTTACGAGTGCTTTGCCAATGGCTTTTACTGCGTCTTCTGTTGTCAATGCTGTGTCGCCATCGCCGTCTATGTCTCCGAATCGCAAGCAGGTTACGCGGACGGAGTGCTCTCGCGCAAATTCTCGACAGGTGAATTCACCCAGGTAGCGCGCCATGGGTGCCGATTCTGTTGTGGGGCGCGGTGCCCAGACTTCTGTGACGTTCCAGTTGGGATCACATGACGCGAATAGGCTGAGGGAACTGATATAGATGACGTGGGGGACGTTTTTCTCTCGTGCTGCGTGCATGATGTTATAGGTACATCGGGTTTGGAAGTCTATTTCCCGTTCGTCATTTTTCAGTTCTTCGGGCAGTTCCGCGAGATGCACTATGGCGTCCATGCCGTGTACGAGGGATTCTGTTTCTCCTTCGTGCCCGAGTTCGCATTTAACAAAGTCGCAATCTGTTTCTACTTCTACGAGATCTGTCAGGACGACCTTGTGTTCTTTTGCCAGATCCGCTGATAGTGCCCGGGATAGTGCTGTTTTGCCCGAGGTGATCAATACGTTCATGGGTTACTCCTGTTTTTATTAGACGTAGCGTCCGATGTTTGCTTCGTCGTAGTACTTATTCACATTTGGTATTTCGCGCATGCCGTGCCAGACGCCGCGGAACAAGGTTTGGCGCTTTGGGGGCATGGCGGCAATGACTTCAGGCGGTGGGCATTTTTTGCCCCATTTTGCATTTACGGTGTTGTAACAGGTGAATAGGCTCAATCGGTCCCATTCTTCGTTGCCCCATGTTGTGCCCGTATGGCACAGGGCTTCGGTGAAGATTACTGCGGATCCCGCAGGGCATGAATACGTGTCCCACAGGTCGCTTTCGCGTCCACTGAGGGTTTCAGGGCGCGGGAATGCGGCTTTGTGACTGCCCGATAAGAACATGGTGCCGTCGCCTTTTCGCACTTCATTTAATTCCCAGACGACGCGGATCAATCCCGCGTGAATTTTTCCGGGTTGCATCTGATAGATGTGCGAGTTGCCGCAGAAGTTGAAGTATCCACCCCCGCCATGGGGGCGAAAGTTGTCGTGACCGGCTCGTCGATGGCTGGTGTATGTATGGTCGAACCGAAATCCGTAGCAGTCTTCGGTTGCCAGTGCCTGATGTGAGATGATTTCGTTTAATACGCCGACTACGACCGGGTGGTCGAGTAGGATTTGCGATGCGCCGCCGTGGTTGTCGCGTTCGTCAGGGGGCAGTGTTTCGCTTTCGTTCAGAAATTTCATCTGGTGTTCGCGTATGGGTATGAGTTCTTCTTCGGTGAGCAGGCCGGGCAAACAGATCCATCCCTTCAGGTCAAATGTGTATTTCTGCTCTTCACTCATGGGCACGACGGGCAAGCCGTCGGCATTGGTCGTGGGTAATAATGGGTTAGACATAAAAATGCTCCTAAAAAATGGTTATCAAAAAGCCCGTAAAACCCAACAGCTTTAGCGTTGGGAGTAGTCACGTCCTCAATAATTCCTTCCACTGATCCTCCTCTACCAGCACTCCTTTTTCCAGACTCTCGCGTCGCGTTCGCAACATGCCTTCGCCGGGATAGCGCGCGGATTCGTGAACGCCGTGCAGGTCGTCAATGATGCCGTTTACAATGCGTTCACACAGCTCTTGTCCGTTTAATGATGTGACGTCAATTGCAATATAGGTTTGCGATACGGCGTGTTCATCGCCCTGTGCGCCGATGTCGTGCGTTGTTTGACCGGCTGATAATAGCGCGGCGAGGGTGTCGAGTACGATCGCGAGTGCCGATCCTTTCCAGTAGCCGATTGGGAGTGCGCGTTTTGAATCGAGGATGGCGCCGGGGTCGCAGGTCAGATTGCCATCTGTATCAAATCCGCCAGCGATGGGCAGGGTCTCTCCTCGCGCTTGCAAGACTTCCAGTTTGCCATTGGAATACTGGCTCATCGCCATGTCCAGGAGGATGTGTCCCTCTTTTCTGGGGATGGCCATTGTCATGGGATTGTTTCCAATGCGTTTTTCCGTTGCGCCCCAGGGCGGCATGAGTGGGGTGGTGTTGGTCCAGCACATGCCGATGCATCCCGCATCGGCGGCTTGCAGTCCGTAGGCTCCGGCGCGCATCCAGTGATTGGTGTTACGCAAGCCGATGCATCCCATGCCGTTTGCTTTTGCGATTTCTATTGCGCGTCCCATTGCGAGATGGGCATTGACCAGCCCTATTCCCATTTTGCCATCCCATTGTTCTAAGACGCCGAGCGCTTTTACGCATTCGGGTTCGGCTGTGCCGTCTAATCGCCCTTCGCGCAGTTTTGCCAGTAGTCCGGGAAATCGGTTCAGGCCATGGGAATAGACACCGTCGCGCTGATTTTCTGCGAATAATCGCCCGCATAATTCCGCGCGGTCCTGCGACAATCCCGCTTTCAGGAGTGCGGCGACAAATGCGTCTTTTAATTTTTCAAAAGGAACCCGTGTTTGCATTAGATGTTTCCTCCAATATCTCCCAATTTTCGATACAGGTCCTTTTCCAGCAAGGCGGCGCCTGCTCGCGCATTGTCTATTACTTGCTCGACTTTTGTTGCGCCGGGGATGACGACGGGATTGGATTTGTGCGAGATGACATACCGGAGAGCGGTTTCCACGAGTTTTGAGTCATCTCCAATGGTTTGTCTGATAGTCTCCAGGCTGTCCAGCATGTCTTCGTATTCTTCGCGGTCGGATTGTCCCGGGTTCCAGTCGTCGCGCACGGTGTCGCCAAATACGCTTTCGCGGTTGTATTTGCCGGATAAGACGCCTTTGGCCAATGGGCCTCGCACGAGGATGCCCAGGTTTTTTTCTGTGCAATAATCGAGAAATTCCGCTTCTGGTTCGCGGTTGAGGAGAGAGTAATCCACTTCTACTACGGCGCAGATGCCGTTTGATAGTTCATAGAAGTTTTTCAGCACATCCAGGCTGTTGGTCGAGATGCCATAGGTGCGGACAAAGCCCTCTTCGCACAGGGTATCAAAGCCTTCGATGTAAACGGTTGGGTCTTCAATGCTACCTTCATGGCACAACATGACGTCGATCCGGTCGGTTTGCAGGCGGCCCAGGCAGGCGTGTCCGCACAGGCGAATGGCATCAACGCCTGTCTTTGGCACAGGTGCCCCGGTGCGACTCCCCCAGTTGCCGATTTTGCTTACGATGATCAGTTTGTCGCGCATGGATGGTGTCAGGGTTTTGCCAATGCGCAATTCGCTCATGCCGTTGGGGATGCCATAAGATTCGGCAGCGTCCAGCAGGTTCATGCCATTGTCAATGGCGGCTAATATAATATCGGTTGCCTCCTGATCGCTCAACTCGCCCCACTGATTGCCCAGGTTCCATGTTCCCAATCCTACGACGGAAACGCGCCATCCCGTTTTGCCAAATGTTCTATAGATCATTTTGTCTCCTGTTTTTATTTTTCCAAATAGGATAATCTTTTTCCAAAATTCGCGCGGGCCAGTACCCATACCACGCATATCCGGTTCGCCTTTCCAGGGCGACCTGTGATAGAGAATAGACTTTGTTGCCGTCCCGGTTGGCCATGAAGGGGCGGTTTGTACCTATTTCGTGAAAGCGCGCCCACAAAGGCGGTGCGTCCGGGTCTTTGACAACGACGAGGTCTGTGATTGCCGTGTGATTTCTAAAGCGCGTGGGGGCTATTTCGATGCGCTTGAGTCGAATGCCTTCTATTTTTGCGTCGTGAAACCATTGTACTGCACTTTCGATTGCGTCTATTATTTCGGGGCTCGGATTTTCAATACGCATTAAAAAATGCACGATCTTCGCCGTTTGTCCCGCTGTAATGGACGGCAGTTCATAGGTGCGCGCTTTTACGGGTTCATAAGTTGTATGATCGTGTTGCTGACTCCATCCCGTTTTTTTGCCTTTGACGACGATCTGACATTTCAGGGTTATATCAATTGCCCGGTGCAGTGCGGCTCTGGCTTTGGTGTGCAGTTCATCACTTATCCATGTAAATTGAGGCTTGCGGTCTGCGATATCTTTCAATAGGGTCATTATGCCAATCATTACGCCATCATTATATGTAATGGCATCTACATCCCAACCACGCCATCCACCTGTGGGGTGTTGCTTGCGGAATATATAGTCCAGACCCCGTTCGACTGCATTGCGATATCGATCCAGGTCAGTCGCAATGTACACCTTTGCCAGATAATCGGTCTGTGAGTACGTGTTGTGATTGTCAAATGTGCTGACCATCCGCCGTTCGCCTTTGATTGCTCTGACTGTATCGGGGTCAATCTGCGCCTGCCAATCTACATTGTTGGGCCAGCCACCATCTGCGTTCTGGTAAGCGAGCATGTTTTCGGCAATATGGACAATTTGCGAGGGATCGTACATCGGGTCGTTGCGATCGCGTCCGTATCGCTTGCGCCAATGACTCATCCCGTCTCTCAATGGGTGAAGGTCAATGGCTTCATAGGTTTGCGCTTTGGCTGTTTCAATCCTGTCATTGGCTTGACAAAGCCCAATAGCGAGAAAATAGAAGATTAAAAATACGCAAATTTTCATCTTTTTTATCCATCTTCTCGATAGCCCAATACGACGAGCAGACACGAACCGTCGCCGATTACCGAAAGTCCCAGTTCTTCTCCCATTGAAATTGCGGTTGTGCTCTCAGCACCGGGTTGCATCCATACGTGTTGAATGCCCGCTTCGCGAGCTTGAGGGATTATGGTTTCTGTCACGGGCGGTGGTGTGATGATTGAGATGCCGTGAACGGGTTCGGGAAGTGAATTCAGGTCGGGAAAACAGGGTTGTCCCTCGATTTCTGTTTCTTTGGGGTTGATGGGATAAGCCGTCAATCCGTGTTGTAGATAACATCGCAAGATCTTGTTGCCGTATTTTGCCCGGTCTCGCGATGCGCCGACTACACCGAATGTTTTTCCCTTGAGAAATTCGTCAATTCGTTCTGGGATTGTCATTGGAGGCCTCATTGATTTAATGGTATTGAGGAGGTCAACGGCCATGTTTAAGATATTCGAAATATAGCAGAAAATCCACGTTGAAAAAGGGTGCTGTCTTAAAATTTTATCTGTATAACAAAATAAAAAATTAGGGATCAAACGTCCCTAAATAGTGTATCGATCATTCCTGATGATAGCGATATATCGTTTTTTTACGATATATCGCTATTTTTATATAACCTGTTGTAATAAAAAAAGTTATGCATCATTTCGGTTGATTTTTATGATATATCGTGAAAATTATGAAATTTAGAGAAATTAAAAATGTTCAATAAAATCAATATGTTATATAAATAATTAGAGTTGGCACGGATATTGCTCCTTTCAAATAGTCTGTAGTAGCTATGCCAGTTAATCCATCTACACTATCTCGGGAGGGAGATAATATGTATAAAAAGCCTTTTATCTGTGTACTCTTCACTTTTCTCGCGTTGTCCGCCTCTCCAACTCTTGCCCAGCACTCGGTGGCGCGGCAGTGGAACGATGCCTTGTTGACGGCGATTAGCCATGATAAAGCCTTTCCCACAATCCAGGCACGCAATCTTTTTCACACCAGTATAGCACTGTACGATGCATGGGCGGTGTACGGCGATGGACCCGAGCAGACTTATTTGCTGGGTAAAACCGTCAATGGTTTTGCTGTTCCTTTTGCCGGTGTGCCCCGTCCCGATGATGTAGAGGAGGCCCGCCACGAGGCTATGAGCTATGCGGCTTATCGCCTCATAGAACATCGCTTTGCCAATTCGCCCGGCGCGAGAACGACGTTCAATCGCATTGGCACGCTTATGGTACAACTGGGATACGATCCAAATTTCACCTCCACAGACTATGCCAGCGGCAACCCTGCGGCTCTGGGCAACTATATCGCCCGGCAATTGATTCAGTTCGGCTTGCAGGACGGGGCCAATGAGCAAGGCGATTACCGTAGTCGCTATTATACACCCCTCAATCCGTCTTTAAATCCCTCCCGCACGGGACATAACGGTCTTATCGATCCCAATTTCTGGCAGCCTCTCATCGTTGGAGAATACGACGATTTTCTCACGCCAGAATGGGGTTCCATGATGCCCTTTGCCCTCGGCGAAGAGGACATGACGATGTACCAGCGGGACGGCATTAACTATCCAGTTTTCCACGATCCGGGGCCGCCGCCCTGTATAGACTTCCAGCAACAAAACAATGGGCGCGCTGGACAGAGAATGGCGTCTGAAGAATATCAATGGGGTTTTGCTCTCGTCGCGCTGTGGTCGTCCCATCTCGATCCGGCTGATGGCGTCCTGTGGAATATCTCGCCCGGTGCTATCGGCAATGCCCCAACATTGCCGCAGACGTTGAGCGAGTATAAGGCGTTCTATAACTTTTTCGATGGCGGTGATGCCAGCCAGGGCCATCCGGTTAATCCCCACACTGGGCAGCCCTATGAAGACCAGTGGGTGCCGCGGGCTGACTACGCCCGGGTGCTGGCTGAATTTTGGGCCGATGGTCCAGATACCGAGACGCCGCCGGGCCATTGGTTCAGCATTCTCAACTATGTCAGTGACCATTCGCTTTTTGAGAAGCGTTTTAAGGGACAGGGACCGATTCTCGACGATCTGGAATGGGATGTGAAGGCATACCTGGCTATCGGGGGAGCTATGCACGATGCCGCGGTGAGTGCGTGGAGCATAAAGTCATGGTACGATTATGTCCGTCCTATTTCGGCCGTTCGCTGGCTGGCTGATCGTGGTCAGAGCAGCGATCCCGACCTGCCGCGCTATGACCCGGCTGGTCTGCCGCTCGTCGATGGCTATATCGAGTTGGTCAAAGCCAGCGATCCCCTCGCTGGCACATACGGCGAGCATATTGGCAAAATCAAATTGAAGGCCTGGCGCGGTCCGGATTATGTCAGGGATACGGCGACTGATATCGCCGGCGTGGGCTGGGTATTGGCCGAGAACTGGTGGCCGTATCAGCGGTCCAATTTTGTGACGCCGCCTTTTGCTGGCTATGTCTCGGGGCATTCGGTTTTCTCGAATGCCGGTGCCAGAGTTTTGACTTTGCTCACCGGCGATCCGTTTTTCCCTGGGGGAATGGGCGAGTTTCGCATCCAGCGCAATCGCTTTCTCGTTTTTGAAGAAGGTCCCAGTGTGGATGTGGTGCTGCAATGGGCCACGTATCAGGACGCCTCAGATCAGAGTTCTCTCTCGCGTCTGTGGGGCGGCATCCATCCACCTGTGGATGATATTCCTGCCCGTATCATCGGTGTCCAGGTTGGCGAGGATGCTTTTGCACTGTCTGAAGAGTATTTTGGTCAGCCACTACCCTGGGCGCCTGATGCGCCTGTGGTGACGGGGTCATCGGCGATTAGTGTGACGGTGAATTGGGAGGCGCTTCCCACGGCGATTATGGGCTATGATTTGCGCTACCACCAGGGCGATATTCTGGTCTTTACGGACGGTCCGCAGGATGTGACCGGGACGAGTGCGACTATTACAGGGCTTAGGCCCAATACCGCATACGTGGTGCAGGTGCGGGGGAGCAATGCGACAGGCGATGGCGACTGGTCACCCGTGGGTGTTGGTAAGACGGCCACGCCGTCTGTTTCTCTGGATGTGGATGATGCTGAAGCAGATCAGTCTCTGTCTGTTCTCGATGTTTTTCCCGGTCGGGTTTTCTCTATCCAGATTTTTGGTACGTATTTTCAAGCGATAGATAATTTTTCACTGCGTTTTGAATACGATGCGACGCAGGTGGTTTATGAGGGATTTAGCAGGGGTAGTGTATCTGGCACCTCGGCTCTTTCCGGAAGGGGTTTTGTGAGTATAGGAATGACGTTGTCGAAAGAAAATCCAGTGGTTGATGGCAGTTTGATGGGCACCATTCGCTTTCGCACCACAGAGGCGTTTTCGGGTACAGACATACGTCTGATACGGGCGAAAGTTTTGGGAGAGGAATACGCCGAGGTACTACCCGTAGATCTGAATATTGCCCTGGGCAAGGCTGTCCCGCCTTCTCCGGACTTTGACGGCAATGGGATTGTGGATAGCTTCGACTATGCGCTTTTTTATAATGCTTTTGGGTCAAGGGTAGGCCAAGAGGGATATGAGTCAAAATACGACCTGGATGGCGATGGCGAGATTGGAATTTCCGATTTTCTGATCTTTGTGGAGAGCTTTGGCAAATGATGCACAAGTGCCGGTGGTTTTTAGGTGATTAGTTCCGAAATTGTTTTTTGTGGGAGAATATTATGAGCAAAGAAAATGTAGAGGTAGTACCAGATATAGAAGTCTATATTAAAATTATGGAGGAAATTAAACAGAGGGTAGATGTTGTATTACGACTGCATAAGGGGGAATTGTTTGTGGCGTATCGGGCTACGCAGGTTGAATCAATGATACTTCAAGTTCGTAAGATTTTAGAGTTAATAGTACTGGCGTCGTTGTCTGCAAATAAATCAATTTTTGAGCAAAACAGGAAGAAATTTGAAGATCATTGGCGTCCTAAAGACATAATTAAGGATATAGAAAGCATAAATCCGGGCTTTTATCCTATACCAGTTGAGGAAAAACCGTCGGAAGATGAAGGAGTTGTGGATCTGGTTGATGCAAAAACAAAGTTTATGGATCGGGTGCAACTTCTTTTCGTTTATAGCGAGTGCAATAGATGTTTACATGCATCAAATCTGTACGGGGAAGGTATAGATTATGAGTATTATATAAAAAAAGTGTCTATATGGATAGATTGGATTGTTGGGTTGCTCAAGACTCACAAGATAGTACTTTTGAATGACGATAACATATATCTTGTGCGTATGGATGTAAAGGGTGAAGTACGCATATAGTTTTGTGTTGGAACGAAATTTTTAGGGTATTTTTTTCGGCACTATTGAATATAATTCCCAAAAATTAAGAAACACCGAGTTTATATCTGTTTAATCTTTCGGAAATAATCAGACTGTAATTTTTACCCCGTCGCGATCATCGGGTATTGCGATGGGGTAAAGTTTTTATAGAGTCAAGAAAAGGATTTCTCGACTACGACCTGCTTAATCGGGTATCAACTTGTTGAAAGGAGGCTTTTTGTAGTCTAACCTATTCATTAAGAAGATTTTGTTTTTTCGATGTATCACAAACCATACACACTGGATGGAGGTATCATACGTATGAAAAAGTTTTTGAATATTTTGTTTGCCGTTGCCCTGCTGTGCACTACAGGTCTTTCTGTTCATGCAGAGGAGACGGTTAAGCTCGGCGTGTTGCACTCTCTGAGCGGGACCATGGCTATCTCTGAGGTTTCACTGCGCGATGTCGTGCTTATGGCTGTTGGAGAGATCAACGCCAGTGGCGGCGTGCTGGGGAAGAAGATTGAACCCGTGGTTGTCGATCCGGCGTCGGACTGGGATCTGTTTGCCGAGAAGGCCAAAATGCTGCTTCGGGAAGAGAAGGTCGCTGTGACTTTTGGTTGCTGGACTTCGGTTTCGCGCAAGTCTGTTTTGCCGGTTTTTGAAGAGAGCAATGGTTTGCTCTTTTATCCGGTTCAATACGAAGGGGAGGAGTGTTCTCGGAATATTATTTATACGGGTGCTACACCGAACCAGCAGTTGATTCCCGCTGCCGAATATCTGATGAGTGAAGAAGGGGGTAGTTATAAGAAGTTTTATCTGCTGGGTACAGACTATGTTTTCCCGCGTACTGCGAATAAGATTCTTCGCGCTTTCTTGCTGCACAAGGGTGTGCCCGAAGAAAATATTATTGAAGAATATACGCCTTTTCACCATCAGGACTATCAGACCATAGTTCAGAAGATCAAACGCTTTGCAGCAAATGGCGATGCGGCTGTTTTATCTACTATTAATGGCGATTCCAATGTTCCGTTCTACAAGGAATTTGCCAATCAGGGTCTCACGTCGGCGATGTGCCCGATTATGGCGTTTTCTGTTGCTGAAGATGAATTGCGCTCGATGGATACGGAGTTTCTCGTCGGTCATCTGGCTGCCTGGAATTACTTCCAGTCTATTTCCTCTGCGGACAATCGCGCATTTGTGAAGAAGTTTAAGGATTATTGCGCGGCAAATGGGTTGCCCGGTGGTGCCAAGCGGGTTACAGATGATCCCATCGTGTGGTCTTATGTGGGGGTTTATCTGTGGAAGGCCGCAGTGGAGAAAGCCGGTTCTTTTGATGTTGATGCCGTGCGTCCCGCGCTTTACAGTCTCAAGTTTGACGGTCCGGGCGGTACGGTGATGATGGATCCGGTGAATCACCATTTGCACAAGCCTGTGCTGATTGGCGAGATCCGCAAGAACGGTCAATTCAAGATTGTATATGAGACCGATGGTCTCGTCGCTCCCGATCCCTGGGACGATATCACGAGTGCGGACAAAGATTGCGATCATGTCAAGTACATGGGCACCTATATGCTCGGTCAGTAAAAATTTGGGCGGGCAACGAGTTGCGCCGCCCACAAAACAGGAGAAAAAAATGAAAAAACTGTTGCTGCTTCTCGCGCTGCTGGCTTTTTCCGCCACTTCGTCATTTGCTCAGATCAAAATTACAGATAACCTCACGGTTACGGGATTTTTCGATATGTCGTCAACGTATGATACGGCAACCAAATCCAATAGTCTGTCTTTTGATCAGTTTGAAGTTGACTTTATTTACAATTATGGACACGGGCTGTCAGCCCAGGCTGATATCAATAGCCTCAGTGGTGGCTCTGTTGATCTCGAGCAGGCTTTTGTGACTTACAAAGCGCCGAATGGCGTTAGCATTACGGGCGGTAAGTTTTTGAGTTGTTCGGGTTGGGAGACCGCGGAACCCACGGGTCTGTATCAATATTCTTATTCTGCGACGCTTGTCTATGGTGGTTATCAAAATGGCGCCGCTGTGGGTTTTGGCAATGGCATGGTCGGGTTCTTTGGTTCTGTTGTTTCCAGTGTGTGGGATGGGACCGATACCAGCTTTGACGATCTGGGTTTTGAAGCACAGGTTGCTTTTACACCTGTTGAAGCATTTACGGCGAAGGTCGCGTATCTCTGGGAAGATATGGGTGGTTTTGAGCAGTCGCTTCTCAATGCCTGGGGAATGTATGCCACGGGTCCTGTGACACTGGCTGCGGAATACAATTATCTGGCGAACTGGGGGGAAAGTGGCAATGGTGGCTATGGCTGGATTTTGATGGGCAATATGGCTTTGTCCGACAAGGTTGGTGCCACGGTGCGCTATAGCGGTCTGGATACAGATGCCGATGGAAAGTTTACGGAGATTACTTTTAGTCCCAGCTACGCGATTACCGATAACTGGGGTGTGTTGGCCGAATTGCGTCGCGATATTGATTCCGAAGTGACCAGGTTTGCTTTTGAATCTATTTTTACGTTTTAATTTTATACCTCCCACAAAAGAGGGATGCCGCTTTCCTCTGGTCTCTCCCAGGCGGGCGGTGTCTCTCGCTGTGGTGGTGCTGACTTAAACACATGAAAATACAACGCCACAATTTTTTGCGCTCTATCTGTGCGCTGGTTTTCATTCTGAGCGCATCTTCCGTCCATGCACAGATGGATCACCAGTTGCAACTCGGGCGCATTGTTAGCAATAACCGCGATAGTATTACAACGGCTGTCAAGGCTATTTCGGATGCACAAGATGTCGCTTATTACGCCTTGATGGTCGCGCTTTTTAACGGTGAACTCTATCTGAAGAATAACGAACTCGTCATTATCGGCGAAATGCAAGAAGACGATTATGGCGATACCTTCGCCCCGCTCTATACCGCCTATCCCAAACGCCATCCCATTTTAGACGATGAGGGCAAGCCCCTTATTGCGCCGCTGATCGATCTGGAAGAGATTGATAGCAACCGCCGCATCCGCGCGCTTATTCAACCCTTTCTCACGCAGATGGAGATTTTTCATCCGGATCCCGGCAAGCGCCGCGTTGCTGTAGAGACGCTGGGCAATCGCGGTGGTCTGGGCGCGATTGCCATGTTGCGCGATGCTCTGGAGAAAGAAACGGATAGTAGTATTCAAAATTTGATGCGCGTTGCTCTGGGCAAGCTCGAACTCGCACATCCCAGTCCCGAAGTTCGTCTCAATGCGGCTAAAGCGCTGGGTGGACTCAATAATACATTTGTTCTTTCTTTTTTGCGCGCGCGTGTTGAACCCGATGCCAGTGGCAATATTGCCGAGTTGGATCCCGCGGTTCGGAACGAGATACGAAATGCGATTCAGGGGTTGGAAACTTTTAACCAGATTATGATGGTGATCCAGACTGCTTTTGTCGGTCTCAGTCTGGGGTCTATTTTGATTCTGATTGCGCTTGGTCTGGCGGTTATTTATGGGCAGATGGGTATTATCAATATGGCGCACGGCGAGTTTATGATGGTTGGGGCTTATTTTACGTTTATTGTTCAGAATATTTGTATGATTGTCCTGCCCGCTGCGTATATCGATCTGTTTTTTTTGCTGTCTTTGCCGGTTGCATTTCTCGCGGCTGGCAGTATGGGTTTGCTTGTGGAGTCTCTGGTTATTCGCCGTCTTTACAATCGTCCGCTCGAGAGTTTGCTGGCTACGTGGGGGATTGGTCTTATTCTGGTGCAACTCGCGCGTACGATTTTTGGCGATCTCACGGCTGTCAAGCTGCCCCAGATTCTCAGTGGTGGTTTCGAATTGGCGCCGCAGGTTATGCTGCCGTATAACCGGATTTTTATTATTGGTCTCACGGCTGTTATTCTGATTGGTTTGGCCGCGTTTTTCTTTAAGACCCGGTTTGGCCTTCGGTTGCGCGCTGTTACACAAAATCGCGAGATGAGTGCTTGTATGGGTGTTCCCACCCGTCGCGTTGATGCGATTGCGTTTTTTATCGGTACGGGTATCGCAGGGATCGCGGGATGGGCTATGACGCTTATTGGCAATGTCGTGCCGAATATGGGGCAGACCTATATTGTCGATGCTTTTCTCGTGGTTGTCGTTGGCGGTGTTGGAAAAATTTTGGGGACTATTGTGGCGGGTCTCGGTATTGGTGTTTCCAATAAGGTTATTGAACCCTTTGCCGAAGCCGTGTATGCCAAGGTTCTCATTTTGGGTCTTATTATCCTCTTTTTACAGTTGCGTCCCACAGGTATCTTTCCCGCGAAGGGGAGGGATGAATAGACGAGATATTTTATGACTTATTACCGTCCCATTATCGTATTCCTTCTCTTTGGCATTGCCGCGCCCGTGCTCAATGCTATGGGGTTGCTTTCTGATACGACGTTAAATCTCTGGGGTCGTTATTTTTGTTTTGCGATTGCCGCTCTGGGGATTGATCTGATCTGGGGATATACGGGTATTCTTTCGCTTTGTCAGGCTTTCTTTTTTTGTTTGGGTGGGTACGCGATTGGGATGCATATGCTGCTCAAGACGGGGACGCAAGGGGTTTATGGGAGTGCGTTGCCCGATTTTATGGTGTGGAATCGCGTGGAGCAATTGCCCATCTTTTGGGAGCCTTTTCACACTTTTACATTTGCGTTTATTCTGGCGCTTATGGTTCCGGCGATTATTGCGCTTATTTTTGGGTTTCTGGCTTTTCGCAGCCGGCTCCAGGGAGTTTATTTTGCCATTATTACGCAGGCGCTTGCCCTGGGGGTCTGGCTTATTTTTTTGCGAAATGAGACCATGCTCGGCGGTACCAATGGGTTGACGGATTTTAAGACGTTGCTCGGTTTTGAGTTGGCCGATCCGGCGAGCAAACGCGGTCTTTATATCATTGCTTTTGTCACGCTTTTTGTTTCCTACTTTTTCTGCCGGTTTATAGTGAAATCCAAGCTCGGTCGCGTGCTTATTGCGGTTCGCGATAGTGAGCATCGGTTGCGTTTTATCGGCTATCGCGTTATGAGCTACAAGGTATTTGTTTTTGTGATGGCCAGTATGCTCGGTGCTCTGGGTGGGTTGCTCTATGTGCCTCAGACCGGGATTATTACACCGGGTCGGATGGATGTGCAGGCTTCTATTGAGATGGTGATATGGGTTGCTGTTGGCGGGCGGGGGACTTTGATTGGTCCGATTATTGGCGCGGTGCTTGTGAATCTTCTCTACAGTTTTTTGACGGGTGCGTTTCCCGGTACATGGCTCTACTTTTTGGGATTCCTTTTTATCGGTGTTGTGCTCTTTTTTCCCGATGGTCTTATTGGTCTGAGGTCTAAGATAGAGATAAGTAGTTTGAAGCGATTTTTTCCCATACGCATCTCAGCACCTGTGCCTGCTGAAAGCCAGGATTGATATGATTTTTGATCCAGTTCTGTTGACTGTTGAAAATTTGCGCGTGTCCTTTGATGGATTTGTCGCGCTCGATATAGATGGGTTTGTCCTGCACGACCGGGAATTGCGCGTTGTTATTGGTCCAAATGGTGCGGGTAAGACGACGTTTCTCGATGTTTTGTGTGGGAAGACCAAACCCGATCGCGGCAGTGCGCGTTTTGAGAAGTTCGGTCTGACGCCTGAGGAGTTCGATTTGACGCAAATGAGCGAAGATGCGATTGTCAAGGCGGGTGTTGGACGCAAGTTTCAAACGCCGTCTGTTTTTACTTCTCTCACGGTGTACGAGAATTTGATGCTGGCGCTCAAGACCGACCGCACGGTTCTCTTTTCACTTGTTTCGCGTCTGTCGGATAAGAATCGCGATCGCATCCAGGCTGTTGCAGAGCAGACGGGTCTGGCTGACCATCTGCATACGGTTGCCGATGCGCTTTCGCACGGGCAAAAACAGTGGCTGGAGATTGCGATGGTTATTTTGCAAGATCCCGAGCTTTTTTTGATTGATGAACCCGCCGCTGGTATGACGGATGAAGAGACGGTTAAGACGGGGGAGCTTCTCGAACGCCTGACTATGAATCACGCGATTATTGTTATTGAGCACGATATGGAGTTTGTGAGACAGATCGCCCGCACTGTTACGGTTCTCCACGAGGGCAAGGTGCTCGTTGAAGGATCGATGGATCAGGTGCAAAATGATCCCCGGGTTATTGAATGTTATTTGGGTAGTGCGCAGCATTGAATGGATGGGATAGGATTTTAATGACGACGATCACAGATACCGCGCTTACCGTTCGAGGTCTGGATGTTTATTACGGCGAGAGTCTGATCTTACGCGATATTGATATGGATATTCCCAGAGGGGCTATTGTGGCGGTTATGGGGCGCAATGGCGTTGGGAAGACGACGCTTATCAAGACGATTATGGGTTTGTTGCAACCTCGGGGAGGGAATATTCTGTTGAATGGGGTGAATATAACGGGGCAGGCACCAGATTTGCGGGCGCGTGCGGGTTTGAGTTATGTGCCGCAGGGGCGCGAGATTTTTCCCAGGCTGACGGTGAATGAGAATTTGCAGATTGGTTTGGAGGCGCGTGCAGATGGTCTTACAACTTTGCCGGAGGATCTGGTTTACGATCTTTTTCCCGTGTTGGCCGATATGCAAGATCGTATGGGTGGGAATCTCAGTGGCGGACAGCAACAGCAACTCGCCATTGCCCGTGCGCTTGTTGGCGATCCGGATATTCTCATTCTGGACGAGCCTACAGAAGGTATTCAGCCTTCGATTATTCTCGATATCGAGAATGTGTTGATCCATCTGAAGGATCAAGGGAATCTCACCATTATTCTGGTGGAGCAGTACTTTGATTTTGCCCGGCAGATTGCCGATTATTTTTATTTGATGGATCGCGGGACGATTGCGTTGTGCGGTTCTGCGGATGAGCTGTCGGATGAGAGTATTAAGCAGTACCTTACGTTTTGAGCAGGGATTTTCCATGTATTTATCGCCCAAAGAAATTGACAAGTTGATGCTTCACAACGCGGGTTTTCTCGCGCAGAAGCGGTATGCCCGGGGCTTGCGTCTCAATTATCCGGAAGCCGTGTCGCTTATCGCGGCACAGCTTCTCGAGTTTATCCGCGATGGCGAGTCCGTTGCCGCGCTTATGGACAAGGGTAAGCAGTTGCTGGGTACGGAAGATGTTTTGCCCGGTGTTCCGGATATGGTTCACGAGGTGCAGGTGGAGGGTACGTTTCCCGATGGGACGAAGCTGGTGACGGTTCACCATCCTATTTGTCGCGTAGAAGGCGATTCTGATCTCGCGTTGTACGGTTCGGGTCTCGCGCGCGTTCGCTCGCCCTGGTCGCCGGATAATACGGTTTCAAAAATGCCGGGTGCCGAGACTACGGCGGTTGAGCCAATTACGCTTAATGCGGATCGGGAGACGATTTCTCTTTCTGTGACCAATACCGGTGATCGTCCGATACAGGTGGGTTCGCATTATACATTTTTTGAAGTTAATCCCGCGCTTTTGTTTGATCGCGAAAAGGCCTATGGCTTCCGTCTCGATATTCCGTCCGGTACTGCCGTGCGTTTTGAACCGGGCGAGAGCAGGACGGTTGATCTCGTGGCTATTGCCGGCAACCGCACGGTTTATGGGGGGAATGGCCTTATTTCGGGGCAGATCGATGAGAATAAGGCAGTGGCTTTGCAAAGGGCGGGGGATGGTGGATTTAAGGGGATTCCAAATGTCTCAGATTGATCGAACCGCTTATGTCAGTATGTACGGTCCCACGACGGGAGACCGCGTTCAATTGGGCGATACCCATCTCGTCGTTGAGGTGGAGAACGATTATACGATTTACGGCGATGAGTGCAAGTTTGGCGGGGGTAAGGTGCTGCGCGATGGTATGGGCCAGGCTACGGGTGTGTCGCAGGATAGGGCGCTGGATCTCGTTATTACGAATGCGCTTGTCGTTGATTATACGGGGATATACAAAGCGGATATTGGGATTAAAGACGGGCGTGTCGCCGGTATTGGCAAGGCGGGTAATCCCGATATTATGTCGGGTGTTGATCCGGATCTCATCGTGGGGGTTACGACCGAGGTTATTGCGGGTGAAGGTCATGTGCTCACTGCCGGCGCGCTCGATGTGCATGTTCACTTTATATGTCCTCAGCAAGTTGAGGAGGCGATTGCTTCGGGTATTACGACTATGCTGGGTGGTGGTACGGGTCCGGCGACGGGGACCAATGCTACGACGTGTACACCGGGGGCGCACCATATTCGCATGATGCTGGAGTCGAGTGATGCTTTTCCCCTCAATTTTGGGTTTTTGGGCAAGGGCAATTCTTCGCTTCCGCAGGGGCTTATTGAACAGATTGAAGGGGGTGCATGCGGGCTTAAACTCCACGAGGACTGGGGTACGACGCCTGCTGCTATTGATTCCTGTCTCTCGGTTGCCGATGAATACGATGTTCAGGTGGCGATTCATACCGATACGCTCAATGAGTCGGGTTTTGTGGAGCAGAGTTGTGCGGCTTTTAAGGGGCGCACGATTCACACGTATCACACCGAGGGTGCGGGTGGGGGACACGCGCCGGATATTATGCGTCTTTGTGGCGAGGCGAATGTTTTGCCTTCTTCTACCAATCCCACGCGGCCTTTTACGGCGAATACGATTGACGAGCATCTGGATATGCTTATGGTGTGTCATCATCTGGATAAGAATATACCCGAGGATGTGGCGTTTGCCGAGAGCCGTATCCGGCAGGAGACGATTGCGGCAGAAGATATTTTGCACGATATGGGAGCGCTGTCGATTATTGCATCGGATAGTCAGGCTATGGGGCGCGTGGGAGAGGTTATTTGTCGCACGTGGCAGACCGCCCATAAGATGCGCGAGCAGCGCGGTGCACTGCGCGGTGATCGGGGGCATGATAATGGGCGTGTGAAGCGGTATATCGCCAAGTACACGATTAATCCCGCGATGGCTCATGGTTTGAGCGATTATATCGGTTCGGTTGAGGTGGGCAAGCTCGCGGATCTGGTGCTCTGGAAGCCATCTTTTTTTGGTGCAAAACCCGAGATGGTGATTAAGGGAGGCATAATCGCATATTCGCAGATGGGCGATCCAAATGCTTCGATTCCCACGCCGCAACCCGTGTATCCGCGTCCGATGTTCGGCGCTTATGGCAATGCTGTGGGTTCTGCGTCTCTCGCTTTTGTCTCCAGGATTTCGCTGGATACGGTTGGGTCTTATGATCTGTCCAAGAGCGTTGTTGCGGTGTCCAATTGTCGGGATATTGGGAAGAAGGATATGAAGCTCAACGATTTTATTCCCGATATTCATATTGATCCGGAGACTTATAGCGTTACGGTCGATGGCGAGTTGCTCACCTGTGAGGCGGCGGAGAAATTGCCGCTGGCGCAGCTTTATAATTTGTTTTGATTATGCTATTCGATCTTCTCACACTTGCCGATAGCAATTTCCCTACGGGTGGATATGCTTTTTCCAATGGGTTGGAGGCCACCAAACAGATGGGGTTGTTGCGGTCTTCTGATGATCTGGATGCGTATCTTCAAACGGTGATTCACGCGACAGCAAGGGGTGAAATTCCGTTTGTTAATGCGTGTTTTAAGGGTGATTTGATTCCCGAAAATTTGACGGATATGCTGCTCGCGTACGACGCGATGCTCACGGCACCGGCGATTGTCCGCGGCAGTGGAGTGCAGGGTCGCAATTTGTTGCGGCTGATGCGCGATTTGTATTTTTCGGATGCAATGGCGCGGTTGCACGAGACGTTGCTTGCACAACCTGTGCCGGCTCATTATACGATTGTTTTTGGTGCGACGTTCCGGATTGCAGGGCTTAAACGCGGGCAGACGTGTCGGATTTTTATGTATCAGTTTTTGCGCGATCAGATCAGTGCGGCTGTTCGCCTGGGGCAGATTGGTCCTCTCGAAGCCGCGCGGTTGCAAAAACGCCATCACAAGACGGCGATTAGTGCTATGACTTCTGTCGCGCAGGTAGATTATAAGTGTGCGACGCGCTGTGCTCCCCAATGGGATATTGCACAGGGTATGCACGAGTATCTGTATTCGCGGTTGTTTCAGAGTTAGAGGATTTGTTATGCACGATCATCACCATCACGATCATTCTCACGAGCCTTTTGATTCTGCCGGTGACTTTGCCCTGCGCGAGTCGGTTCTCTGCGATCGCGATTTTTCTCAGCGCGCGTTTACCGTGGGGGTTGGCGGTCCGGTGGGTACGGGGAAGACGGCGCTTGTTCGCGTGCTGTGCGAAGCTCTGCGCGACCGGTTTAGTCTTGGCGTGGTTACGAATGATATTTTTACGCGTGAGGATGCCGAGTTTCTTTTGCGTCACGAGGCGCTTGAGGCCGATCGCATTATTGGGGTTGAGACGGGCGGATGCCCGCATGCAGCTATTCGGGAAGATATTTCGCTGAATTTGAATGCGCTTGAGGATTTGATGATTCGCTTTGGGTGCGATATCGATTTGCTTTTTGTGGAGAGTGGCGGCGATAATCTGGCGGCGCATTTTAGCAAGGAGTTGGTTGATTACGCGATTTATGTGATTGATGTTTCTGCTGGGGATAAGATTCCCCGAAAAGGGGGGCCGGGGATTACGCAATCGGATTTGCTTGTTATTAATAAGACCGATCTCGCTGATCTGGTTGGTGCAGATCTGGGGGTTATGGCGCGGGATGCAAAGAAGATGCGCGGCGATGGTCCCACGCTTTTTGCCTGTCTCAAACACGGGTCGGGGCTTGACGAGATTATCGAGCATGTTCTCGATGCACGCAGGTCTGTTCTGTCACCTCAGGCGCGATGATGTCTTCCCTCCCTTCCCAAATTGAGGTGACTCGCAATGGCTCCCATTCTGTCCTTACTGCCTGTCGCTCAGTTGCGCCTTTGAAGTTGCTCAATCCCGCCGCACAGGGCGATTATTGCGCTGTTGTGCTTTCCAGTTATGGGGGCGGTATGGTGGAGGGGGATGCGACGACGCTGTGTGTGCGCTGTGGCGAAGGGGCAGCTCTTTATCTGGGTACTCAGGCGTTTACCAAAGTTTATAAGAGTCCCAATGGTATTCCGTGTAAGCAAATAATTGGCGGTGAGGTTGAGGCCGGGGGCCTTGCCGTTGTTTTGCCCGATCCCGTTGTTCCATACTCGCGAAGTGTTTTTGAGCAGGAGCAGACGTGGCATCTGGCGTCTGATTCGTGTCTGGTGCTTGCCGATGGTCATACGGCTGGACGCGTGGCTTTTGGCGAGTGTTTTGGGTACACGAGTTACCGGTCTGATATTACTGTGCATACGGCGGAACGCCCGGTTCTGATCGAGCGCTATTATTCCGAGCCGGGGACGTTGTCGCCGGTACATACGGGTGCGTTTGGGGCTTATGGTGTTGTTTTTAATATTTTTGTTGCGGGTAATTCCGCGCGTTTTAGCTGTTTGGTTGAAAGTCTTTCCCAAGCGCTCGCTCCTTTGTTGAAATTCTCGCAGGATTCTCTATTGCTTTCTTTCGCTTCCCCAAGGCCCGATTTTTTTGTGATACGATCCCTCGCGCAAAATGTCGAGTGCCTTCTTCCTCTCTATACAGCCCTCCGCGATGCAATTGCCCATCCCAATGTTCTCGGTGCAGATCCGCTGGCGCGAAAGTATTGAAGTGGTTAGCAGTCAGTCACCCGGCTCCTAATTTCCAGTATTACTTGATATTGCCAAAAAAATGCGTTAGTTTGAGGTTAATACGCCCATTTATGCGTCATTTGTCTTGTTTTTCTGGCAAAGGAGTTTGGTTATGAAGATCACGAGCGTTGATTTGACTCCCGTTGCGTCGAGGCGTGAGACTGGACATTTGTCTCGTCACGTTATTGTTCGCATTCACACTGATGAGGGATTGATCGGTCTGGGGGAGATGTCCGATGTGAACGACTGGAGTGTTATGTACGATCTCAATGATGTCAAGGGTGCCTACGAGTCGTTGCTCGTGGGGAAGGATCCGTTGGCGTGGCGCACGATTACCATTGAAGCGAGGTCCCGGTTCCGAATGGGTGGGGCGATTCGAGCGGGGTTTGAGATCGGTCTTTTCGATTTGGTCGGCAAGATTCAGGGGCAGTCGGTTGCGGGTGTGTTTGGCGGGGCGCTGAGGGATAAGTGGCGCGTGTGTTATCCGATTTTCAGGAATTATTCCAGGGAAGATGCGGAGGCGAATATTGCGCGCGTCAATCGCCGGATGAAGGAGGGGCAGGATCTGTTTCGGCTGTATCACGGCGGCAATGTGGAGGCGGATGAGATTTTTTTGGATGGGGTGAAGTCGTCCTGGGGCGATCAGTTTGTGTTGAAGTCGCTCGATTTTAGCGGCGCGCACAAGTGGAAACGGGTGGTGCAGGCGCTGGATGTTTTGCTGAGGTATTACAGGCCTTTTCATCTGGAATCAGTCTCTGACCGGAGAGATCTGGAGGGTCAATACGAGGTGCGAAAGCGGATTGATTTGCCCATCAGCGAGCACGTCAGTTCACTGGATCAGGCCTATCAGTTTGCCCGGCACCGGTATGTCGATATTTTTAATATCAGTTTGTCGGGTGCAGGGGGATTTACAAATGCGCTGCATATCGCGCAGGTTGCCGATGCGGCTGGTCTGTCGTGTCTGGTGGGTACGACGCAGGAGCTGTCCATTGGCGTGGCGGCTCAGGCGACGTTTGGTTCTGTGGTGGAAAATCTCGATTATCCGGGCGATCCGACAGGTGGGTTGCTGTATGAGAGCGATGTGGTTAAGGAGCGCATACAATACGAGAAGGGTTATGTGATTTTGCCAGAAGGTCCGGGGTTGGGGATGGAATTGGATGAGGAGAAGGTTGCCGCGATTTCAGAGCCTTTGAGTTCTGTGTCTTAGAATAGGGGGGCTTATGCTGACGGAGCAAGAGGTCCACTATTTTAAGACGTTCGGATTTCTGATTCTTCGGCAGGTGTTTGATCAGGACGAGTTGAAGACGATTAACGAGGAGTTCGAGCATGCTCTGACAGCGGCGTATCGACACGCGCCTTTTGACGGTACGCGTCGGCATTGGGTGCCTATGCTGGGACCGGATACGCCCTTTTTTGCGGGTTTGCTGGAAGATCTCAGGTTTTGCAGGGTGGCAGAGCAGCTCTACGGGGAGGATGTGTTTGGCGTGGCTTGCGATGCCAATCGCTATGTGGGCGATACACAGTGGCATCCGGATACGCGGAGTCCTCACCAGTATGGCGTTAAGTTCGCTTTTTATCTCAAGCCAGTAGATGCACAAAGCGGCGCGTTGCGCGTGTTACCGGGGTCACATATATGTCCTTTTCACGATGAGTTGCGACAGGCGCGAGAAGCGTCTCGCCTGGATCTCGACGAGGTACCGGCTTTTGTGTGTGCGTCAGAGCCGGGAGATGTGGTGGCTTTTGACCTGCGGCTCTGGCATGCGAGTCTTGGTGGTGGTGTCGATCGCCGGATGTGTACGGCTGTCTATTACAATAATCCCAAGACTGCTGAGGAAGAGCGCGTGACGCGGGAGCAGGGGAGGTCGAATGCGGATACTGCGGTCAGATTTGATCGCCCTGCAGAGCCGATCCATCCGCCGCACTGGCTGGCAAATGTCCACGGAGATCCGAGGCGCCAGCGCTGGATTGACCGAATGAGAGTGCTTGAGTTTTTAGATTAGGAGAAATTGCGATGTCTCAAACAGCGATCTGGTCCCCTGTTGAGGGTACGGTTGATGAGATTCTCGCGCAGGTTCCGCGGCCGTTCGATGCGATGATGGCGAGCGATATTCCCGCTGTTATCGTGCGTCGCGCGTTTCCGTCGGATCACTGTGCGGCGCTTATTGAGCGGTTTTACGAGCGCGGTTTGCTCTACGATCCGCGCAAGGTGGGTGATGGTAGTCCTCGGCGGGTCGATATCGGTACGAGTCTGGGTCACCACGGGAATGATCCAGATGCTTTTTACGAACATTCTCGTCAGACGCATGATCTTTTCTCGTATTTGTTTGATGGGTATGAGGATCCCGTGAAGACGCTGTATGACGCGCTTGCCAGGATGTTGCCGGATAAGCGGGTTATGACGGCTCGGAGCGTTGATGGTCGTCTTTACGGTCCCTCTATTTTTAGAACTTATCACGAGGGTGTGGGGCATTACCCGCATTACGATTCCGTGTCCAAGCGTTCCAAGCGCTACAATTTTACGGTTTCCCGGTTCAGACATCAGTTTGCGGGTGTGCTGTGTTTTCAGAATAGTGAGGATCGGGGGGATAGCGGTGAGGGGGTCCTGTACAGGGCGCCTATGTCGCCGGCGTTTCAACGCCCTCTGGAGGAGAGGCGGTTTCGCGAATACGCAGAGGAGGAGGGTATTGCGCGCGTGCAGGTCAATCTGGACCCGGGGGATCTCTACTTTTTTTATTCGGAGACGATTCACGAAGTTCCTTTTGTCGCAGGCTCTCAACCCCGCGTTGTGCTGGCGTCGTTTATTGGTATGTCTGAGGATGACCCCGAGGTTTATTTGTGGTCTTAGAGGTCGTTTTTTCACTTTTATGTTTGGATTTTTCCTATGAATCAACCTCCTGAATCTTTTGTTCACGTCTATGAAGATCGCCTTCTGGATTTTGCTGCGGCTTGTTTTGAGAAGGCGGGGCTTGAGACCGATCACGCGCGGGTTATCAGCCGCCTGCTGGTCAATAGCGATCTGCGAGGTGTTCGCAGCCACGGTACGCGGACTGTGAATGGCTATTGCAAGAGTTTTGAAAATGGGAGTCTCAATCCGCGTCCCAATGTGCGGGTGATCGGTGAGACGCCGACGTGTGCTGTTATTGATGGGGATGGTACGGTGGGGTATCTCCCAATGGTGCGCGCGGCAGAGCACGCGATTCGCAAAGCTCAAGAGTTGGGTATGGGTATGGGGCTGGCGCGGCATGTGGGGCATATTGGTTCGGCGGGTCATTATGCGCGGATGTGTTCCGAGGCTGGGTGTATTGGTTTTTGCGTGCAGGGCAGGCAGCAGGGCAATGCAAAGAGGGATGGCAGGGGACCGCTTCTCGGCTATTTTGGCAATCCTCCAATATGTTTTGCGATTCCCTCTGGGGATGAGCCTCCGATTGTTCTGGATGCGGCGACCTGTATTTTGGCAGATTACCAGCGGGGTCCGGAGTTTGAGGCTTTGTTCGAGATGATTCCAGCGGCGTTTTTTAAGAGTATTGGGTACACGGCGGTGGCTTCGATTATGGGGGGTGGATTGGCGGGGACCGGTCTTCCGTCTTCTCATGAGATGAAGGAGAAATGGCCCTCGTCAGGTGCGGGTGGTTGTGTTCTTGCGATCCGCGTTGATCAGGCGGTTTCCGAGGAGGATTTCCGGGCTGAGTCAGATCACATGGTGAGAACGGTGCGCGAGACGTACGAGCCGATGCCGGGACATGACCGCGCGTTGTTGCCGGGTGCGATTGAGGAAGAGCGCATGGCGCTCCACCGCGCCGAGGGTATTCGCTATGGCGAGATGGAACAGGAGAACGCGCGCGAGGTTAGCGCACGCCTAAGGGTTCCGCTTCCCTGGGATTGATGGGGAAAAGCTAAAAATATATGAAGCTAAGAAACTGAAGAAATACCATAGCAATGGCTTACGCTGTTCACAGGTGTTCATCAGCAGAACGAGAACAGAAAGTTAAAAAAACAGTTCCGCACTACATTCCCATCGCCAATGAAATGGATATTTTCTTTAAAAGCAATTAGATGAGGGGTATGCATGAATTGGCCAAGTTGGTGGGAATGGGACTTGGGTTTTACAGCGCATGTGGAAGTTCGGATGGAGGAGCGAGATTTTTCTGAGATCGAACTGCGGATAATGCTTGATAGTGCTTCAAAATTGGTCCCTGCACGTCGTCTTGGTCGTTGGCTTATTCATACACGCCATGCTGGACATCCCTGGGTTGTAGTCGTTGAGCCAGATTTGGACGACAAAATTCTTATGATTGTAACCGCATATCCTGAAGAGGTACATCCATGAAAACTGTTTCTCTACAAATCACATATCGCAAGGGCAAACCATTTGCTGCCTATATTTATCTTTCTCATCGGTGCGGACAGAAAAGTGTACGCACCGAAGCGATAACAGAAGACCTGCTCATAGACTATGCTCAAGATGGTACGCCTCTTGGAATTGAGATTGTCTCGCCCGGAATTGTGAGTATAGATGAGATACAGGGGATATTTGATCGTCTGGGGCTTGGCAGAGTGGAACCCGTAGAGTTGGAGCCGCTCAATGCAGCATAACTGTGCGGCAGTGATGCTGTTCCAATTATAAAATAATAAAAGCCCTATAGCTTATTGCTCTGGGGCTTTTTTTATCGGGCTTTCAATAAAAAGCCGAATCATACACATTGACATAGAGAGGATCGGAACGTATTTTGGCATTCAAAGCACTATCGCAGTTCTAACTTCACAAATTGGAGGTTACCATGTATATCGGAACACAGGTGGCTTGTCGGAATGACACGGATATCGAGGTTCTCGCGCAACTCGGGGTTTTTAATGTCGATCAAACACCGGAGGGACCCTGGGCGGAGTGGAGTGCCGATGCGATTAAGTCCATGCGCGATCGGTATGATAAATACGGCATCAATCTCGAGATGATTCACATTCCGCTGGGTTCAAGCAATGCTTTTCAAAACGAGGCTGGCGCAATTTTCCTGGGTCCAAGCGATGAGCGTGATCGCGCTATTGAGCGGATGTGCGAGACGGTTAAAATGGCGGCGGAAGCGGGGTTGCGCGGGCTGAATTACAATATCACGATTTTGGGGCATATGCGGACAGAGCCGCGATACGGACGCGGGGGCGCGAGGTTGTCGTCGTTTGAGTACGACAAGTTGGACCAGTCTCTGGGCGAGTTTGAAGGCGGTGCTGCGGATGAAGACGAGATGTGGGCGCGCATCGATCACTGGTTGCAGAATATTATGCCCGTGGCGGAGGAGTACAAAATTCAGATGGCGTGTCATCCCTCGGATCCGGGTATTGGATATGGGACGACGTATCGAGGGGTCGCGCGCGTGCTCGGTATGGTGGATGGTTTTAAGAAGTTTATCGATTTGTACGATAGTCCGTATAATGGATTGAATTTTTGCCTGGGCTGTATGTCCGAGAGTCTGGAAGATCCCAGTGCGGACGCCTATGATGTGATCCGTTATTTTGGAGAGCGCAAGAAGATTTTCAATGTGCATTTCCGCAATATCAAGGGCGGGCTTGGCAATTTTGTCGAGGTGTTTCCCGATGAGGGCGATGTGGATATGCTGAAGGCTTTGCGGACGTTCAAAGAAGTCGGCTATGAATATATGATTATGCCCGATCACGTTCCGGGTATTTCCGGTCCCGAATCGAGGCAGGTCGGTTTTGCGTACACGTATGGATATATCCACGCGCTGATGCAAGCGGTTAATGAAGAGTAATCGTAGGGGACGGTCTCTGTGCCGTTCCCAGCAATCCCCTTATTCAGTCCACCATCAATCCCAAATTCTATGTCCGCATCTCCAGAACCGCGCCTTCCCAAATCAGAAACCGCTGAAGGCTCTTCCGTTATTACCAAACGATCCCTCCTGATTGGGCTGGGTATGGCCATGCTTATGCCCCTGTGGCCGACCTATACCAGTTTTGTGGTGAATTCAACGCGGGCTGACCATTCGCATCTTTCGATGGCGATGCTCATTCCTTTTGTGGGGCTTCTGATTCTGAACGCTTTTCTCGAGCGGCGCGGTATCGGTTTTTCTCCGACGGAATTGCTCACGGTTTGCTGTATCGGTTTTGTCGCATCTACTATGCAGGGCGAGTGGCTCACGGTGTGGTTTTTACAGATGCTGACGATGCCGGCGTATTACGCGTCGCCAGAGAATCGGTTCGATGAGTTGCTTTTGCCGTACATGCCGAGTTGGACGACGATTACCGACCGCGATGCGGTGCGCGGATTTTACGAGGGGCAAGTGCCCGGTACAGCGTTTCCGTGGGGCGAGTGGTTTTCGGTGCTTTTCTGGTGGGGTGCGCTGATTGCGAGTATTTTGGCGATTCACCTGTGTCTGAGCGTTTTGTTGCGGAAACAGTGGATGGAATACGAGCGGCTGTCTTTTCCGGTCGCTACGGCGTTGCTGGAACTCACCGGTGTTTCGGGTACGACGGGTACGCTGAGGACGCTTGTGCGCAATCGCCTGTTTCAATGGGGGTTTGGCCTTACGTTTGCCATTATTGCGTGGAATGTGTTTACGTGGTTCACGGTCAATTTGCCGATGTTTCCGTTTTTGGCAGGGCGATATGGGCGGAATGTGATTTCGGTTGCGCCGGGCTTTCCGAGTATTGTTACCACGTTTGTGTTGCTCACGTTTTGTCTGGGGTATTTTACCAAGCTGGAGGTGCTCTTCAGCCTGTGGTTTTTCCATGTGGTTCAGATCTGTGTGGTGGGGCTGTTCAACCGCTTTGGCCTGGATTTGGGTCCGAACGATCCGTGGAGTTCGAGCCATCCGGCGATTGGCTGGATGACATTTGGGGGGATGGCCGTTTTTGTCGGCTGGGGGTTCTGGATTGCGCGGTCTCATTTTCGAGATATTTTTCGCAAGGCGTTTTTGCGCGATGAAAGTGTAGATGATTCCGAAGAGATTATGTCCTATCGCACGGCTGTCTGGCTTTTGCTGGCGTGTTGCGGTTTTGTTTTTCTCTGGCTTTGGCGCGCGGGTATGGGAGCGGAGACGATTCTCGCATGGTCATTTGCGATGCTCGTTTTGTTTGTGGGGATGTCCCGCATTGTGGTGGAGAGCGGTCTGGTCTATCTTCGGGTGCCTCTCACGGCGCCGGGGTTTACATGGCATGCCGTCGGTGTTGGGAATATGGGGCCTGCTGGCGCTTCTATTTTGACGCTTACGATGAGTCTCGTGGCGGATGGGAAGACGTTTGCGACGACGCAGATGGCGCATGTTCCGCGGTTGAGCATGGCGATGGCAAAGCGCAGCCGCAAAGCCGTGGCGCCGACTGTGCTCATCGGCTGTTTGCTCGGTGCGGCGGTGGTTATCATATTCGTCATATACCAGGGGTATTACGGTATTGGCAGTGCCAATTTTGGCCGGACGACTTTTAAGGGGATTGGATCTCTCAATGGGGCGGGTTTTAGCCGTCTGGCTGTGTCCCGAATTCAGGGCGATGTGCTGTTTACGGACTGGAATCGCTTTTTGTTTATGGGTATTGGCGGCATTTTTACAGGTACGCTCTACTTTCTGCGGTATCGCTTCCCGGGTTTTCCAATCCATCCCATTGGTTTTACGATCTGTGGCATGGTCGAGATGCAGGATAATTCTTTTAGTATTTTCCTGATGTGGGGTGTGAAGACGATTATTATGAAGTTGGGCGGTTTGGAGCGCTATCGGCGCTATGCACCCTTTTTCCTGGGTATGATTATGGGCTATATCGCGGGTGTTTTTCTGGGTGTTTTTGTCGATGTTTTCTGGTTTCCCGGAGAGGGGCACGAGATTCATTGCGATCCATGATCGCGGGGTGAGAGAATGAAGATTACGGATGTTAAGACCTATACTGCTGGGCAGGATGGCAGAAATTTTTTGTTTTGCAGGGTTTTTACGGATGAGGGGATCTATGGCGTGGGAGAGGCGACTGCATGGCCGAGTATTCAGACGGAGATTCACCACAAGGCGAGTTTGATTATTGGCGAGGATCCCTTTAATATCGAGCGGTTGTGGAGCAAGATGTTTTTGCAAACCCACGGGATGTCGGGCGTTGTGGGCGCGGGTGCGATTTCGGCGATTGAGACGGCGCTGTGGGATATTAAGGGGAAGGCGTTTAATATGCCGGTCTGGCAATTGCTGGGCGGTCGGATGCGCGAGCGGTTGCGGGTGTACACGCACGCGAATACGGCCGAGCACGCCAGGGAACTCGTGGATCAAGGCTTTACGGGTCTCAAGATGGGGGGGATAGAGCACTGTATCCGCGATATTACGGCGATTCGCAATGAGGTGGGAGACGATGTCGATATTATGGTCGATTTGCACGGGATGCCGTGGATGACGACGCGCGATGCGATTTCTATGGGGCGCAGATTGGAAGAGTTCGGGGTGTTTTTTTACGAGGAACCGGTCGCGCCCGAGAATGTGGAGGCGCTTGCGCGCGTGTCCGAAGCGATCAATATCCCCCTTGCTGCCGGGGAACGAGTCGCCTATGTCTTCGGTGCGCGCGAGCTTATTGAGCGCGAGATTGTGGATGTTATTCAGCCGGATGCCGGGCGGTTCGGGGGGCTGGCTCAGATGAAGAAGCTCGCGGGTATGGCCGAGGCACACTATATCCAGTTTGCGCCGCACGATGGGTCGCTGGGTCCAGTGGGGGAGGTCGCGTCTATCCATTTGTGTGCGACGCTGCCAAATTTTTTGATCTGGGAGCACCGAACGGGCGATGTTCAGGCGCGGTATGAGGTGATGGCTCCGCAACCGGAAGTGGTCGATAGTTATATCGCAATTCCCGAGGGTCCGGGCCTCGGTGTTGATCTGGTGGATGAAGAGATCGAGAGATATGCCTGCGAATTACTGGGTGGGCGTTCGTCCTATGCGGAGGATAATACGTACGACAGTCAGTACGTCTATGCGCGGTTTCCCCGAAAGCGATGGTTGGGGTAGGGAATCCCAAATCGGGAAAAGGGTTTACAGCTTGCGCCGTTATTTGTTATTATTGTAGGTCACTGCTATCAATATTGCGATGCCGACCCTAAATTTGAATGGTTGATGAGGGATTCAGAAGGATATACGAACAAGGAGATCACTATGGGAGCTTCTTCATTTGAATTTACACCTGCACAGAAGGCCATGCTCGAGGAGATTTCTCAAAGAACCGGGGAAGGTATAGACAGTCTGATTGATCGTGCCTTGGCAAATTTGCAGGATGAGAAAAGTAGCATGGATGAAACGGATTACCTGCTTGCCTCACCAAATAACGCTACTCATCTTCGAGAGGCATTAGAGGATTTTCAAAACGGTCAACGCAATTTTACTTCTCATGACTTAATCGAAGAATGAGAAATATCAGTTTCCATGCTGGTGCTTGGGAAGATTATCTCTACTGGTATCAGACTAACAAAAGTACGTTTAAGAAAATCAACTCGCTTATTCGCGATTCTCAACGCCACCCATTTGAAGGACTTGGCAAACCCGAACCTCTAAAGCATGATTTTCGGGGATGTTGGTCCCGTCGTATTACGCGCGAACATCGTCTCGTCTATCGCGTAGAATCAGACGCCCTCTTTATTTTCTCTTGTCGATATCACTACTAATCAAAAGCCTATAGTTTCGTTCATGCATTTTCCTTTTGTTACTCAAATTTCCATGACGGTCTGCGCCTGGATTCGGTCCCAGTCGATTTTTCGCCCGAGTCCGGGCGTTTGTGGGACGTACATGTAGCCATCTCTGACTTCTGTCGTTTCTTCGATCAAGCCAGCAAAGGCCGACGCGAGGGATCTGTCTGCACCCGTGGGTGGCCAGGCTGAGACTTCCCACCAGTCGTCGTTTCGGACCGCGGCTACGACATGGGGATTTCCCCCGTGGCAGTTTAGTCCAAACATTTCCGCGAGGTTGGCCAATTTCATCTGTCCGGTGATTCCCAGTCCTGTTTGGCGCACGATGTCGATGGCGTCGATTGACAGGTACGGTGCGGCGAGATAGGGGTTGCCCTGGATGGATTCCAATGCCATTACTGGAAGGTCGATTGCGTCTGAGAGTCGCTTCAGGCCGTTGATGTCGAATTCCTGCAGGGGTTCTTCGATCCAGAGATAATTCAGTTCTTCGAGTCCGCGTCCGACTACGATTGCATCTTCGACAGAGTATTGTTGTACCGGGTCGTGCATGAGCACCATGTCGTCGCCGACGAGGTCCCGGAGGTCTTTGGCGAGCGCGAGGTTGGTCTTCACGCCGAGCATGGAGTGGTCTTTGAAGCCTTTGTATCCTTCGTCAACAGCCCGTTGGGCGGATTTCAGGGTGTCTTCGTAGGGTATGCCGGTTTCGGTGAGGTACGCGGGGACGCGATTCCGAAAGCCGCCGAGCAATTTGTGGACGGGTAATTGTGCGTGAAGGCCCGCCAGATCCCAGAGGAGGGAGTCGATGAGGGCGAGCGGGGCGGTGGATGCCATGTGGAAATACCGCCGCGCCATCCACATTTTGTGCCACATATACTCCCGGTCCAGGGCGTCTGTGCCTGTGATTTCCGGTTCCCACTGTACTTTGAATGTGCGCGCCGCCCATTCGAGGTCTTCCTGTGCCCAGCCTGTGGAAAAAATACCGCAGGTTTCCAGGTTTGCATCTGTGCGGATGCGAAGCAGGGTGAGGTAAGCCGGTCTTTTTGTGAGCTGAATCCCCTCGCCTTGAAAGAGCCGATGACCAAATCGCACTTTGTGCGCGCCGGGATATTCCCGCATGGTGCGCAATGGTCGCCATTCCGGGGTTACGGGTTCGCTTTTCAGGATCAGAAAGTCGATTGCTTCAATTTTCATGGCGTTATCCTCCTATTTTCCAACTGAGCCGAAATATACGGCAAAATGTCCGACGCCGTCGAGTTTGAGTGCCCGATTTAATTCGTCGTCGTTGAATGCCGCACTGGTGCAGGCGCGGCAGTTTACAGCCATGGCGCCCAGGTACAGGTTCTGTCCCACATGGCCGGCATCGAGGTGGATGTAGCGATATCCCCGGTCGCCGTAGCGCCAGGTCATTCGCGCGGCTACTGTTGTCCATAAGAATGTGGCGGCACTTGTCTGGATCAGTTCGGGTTGCAAGGTGGTGTTGGCAATTCTTTCGCCAATTTCGTCTGATTGGTCGATTATTCCCAGTTTGTGTCCCATAGATAGGTATCGATATAACCCGCGGTCCAATCCTTCCACGTTGTTCGTTACGATATAGGTTTCAAATGCGTGGCGCGCACCTGCCGATGGTACGGTGCGAAATGTTTCGCCCTGTTCAAATTCTTTTACGCCCTGCGTTGCCCAGAGTAAGTAGGTTAGCTCATTCAGTGTGATGGGTTCATCGAAGAATACCCGCTCGCTTTTGCGCTCGTCTATGGCCTGGCGCAGGTCGATTTGCGTTGTTTCGATCTGCGCGGGTTCGGGTAGGTCTATTGTTTCGCCCTGGTAATGCAATTCGGGCATGGGCGGTGGTTCTCTGCGCGCCTGCCCGGTTGGGCCTAAATTTTTAAACTGTGTGCGCCGCATAAATTCCGGTCCCGCTTGTGGTCGTCGTTTGCGTTTTGCCATTTAATTTTCCTTCCCGTGTGCGCCTATTGCTTTTAGGGCTTCTGTGCCCAGGCGATCTTCGAGTTGTTTTAAGTACAGACTGCGCGGAACTACTTTTTGTCCGTGCGATTCCCAGTATCCATCTTCGCGTCTGTACCGACCGTTTCGTTTCTCGCCGATGCAGCCGATGGCGTAATTTTGCGATGTTGGGGGTTTTTGTAAGATAAAGCTCTCTGCTTCGCAATTCCACAATACTTTTTGCGCGCCTGCCCAGCCGTGGCCGGTGCCCGAACTTTGCCGGTCCTGTACGTTGATGGCGTTGCCGTTTACGATTACGTTGTCAAATAGGGTGCAGACAGACCAGCGGTGATGGGGTCCGGTGTCGGAGTGCGCGATGTCCGCTACGCAATCTACAAATGCATTTGGTCCTGGTACGCGGGCGTGTAGTACATAATCGTGACGACCGCGTCGGGTATAACACCGTTGTACGAGGGATAACTGTCCGTGGATGGGGAAGGAGTAGCGCCGCGATCCGGTGATTTTTGATACGGGGTCGAGGCACTGACTATCCTGTACGGTCATCCATTTTGCCTGGTTGCCAATGGTTACACACGCATAGCCAAAGTGGATCGATGTGATGTCGCGCGCCCAGGCATTTTGCACATAGGAGAATACGACGAAGTTCCAGGCGTGGTCTTCGTCGATATATTCGTTTTCCCGCCGAGGATCCTTTTTTTCTCTATCAAATTCCGATACGCCGCGCAAGTTTTCGATGCCGACCTGTTCAATGCGCCCGGGATATTCGTATTTGTAAATCGATCCGCCGCCGTATTCGCGTTCTATCGCGTTGCCCATGGGCGCGTCGATTGTTATCTGGTTGCCTTTTATGGCGGTTATGGTGCGGTCAAAGTGGAAGTCGTAGGAGCCGGGTTTCCATTGCCTAACGTCGGGGTGTTTCATTTCGATGCGGTCCATGCCTATGGTTGCGATCCACTTTGCGCTGCTGGGTCGATGTACGATGATGTTATCGCCGACTGAAAAATCCGAAGCATCTTTTATAGAAAATATTTTTGCGCCTACTGGGACATAGTTATCTACAATTGCCTGTCGCGTGTTTTCTATTTCTCGCGGTCTGCGTCCCTGACCTTTAAATTCGATCAATGTGCGCTTTCCTTTTCCCGTTGCGATCAATACTGTGCCGTTTTCATCTGCGCCTTCGCCTCGGAGTACGACGCCGCTTGCCCGAATGTGCAGGGTTCCGCCAATTCGATATTTTCCGCGTTTGAGTAATAAGGTTCCGCGAAATCCATTGGCGTCCGGTGCGCGTGCAGATAGGTCGTCAATTGCCGCTTGCAATCGCGCTGTGTCGTCTCCTTCGGCCTGGGGTTGAACGGTTAATACGACGGGTACATCTGGCAGTGCCACACCACCACCCATGTACCCGCAGTGCGAGAAGTCCGGGATTATATTGCCCTTTTCATCCGGTACATAGACCAGTCGGCCATCAGGTCCCGGATATACCAATTTGCTGTGGTTTCCTTCTGCCCACGCGGTTGTGGTGCAGGTGAGAAATACGCACAGTACGACGATAAAGCTCAGTAGATCAATCATGTGGTCTCCTTTTTACGCGATGTCCGCGTATCGCGGCAGTGTGTCTATAAAGCGATATGCGTTGTTTTTTCTATCGATCATATAGCAATAATGTTGCAGGCCATTCGTCACAATGAGGTAGGTGGCCTGTACGACTGTATTGTATCGCCCAATCTGGTCAAAGACCTGTTGGGTGATTTTTATTTCGGGGGCTTTGCATTCTGCCATTAACAGTGCTTTTCCTTTTGCGTTATATACGAGTACATCGGCGCGGCACTGCATGCCCTGAAATACAAATCCGGTTTCGATTGCGGTGCGTCCCTGCGGGTAGCCCAATCCTTCGATTAAGTATCGCACAAAATTCTGACGCACCCATTCTTCGGGGGTTAATACCACGTATTTTTGACGGAGGGGGTCTAAGATCATTTCGCTTCCGTCGCGGGTTATGATGTCATAAGTGGATGAGGTTGGGAAATTTAGTTTTTGCATGGTTATTCCCTCAATGCCACGACGGGCGCGAGTGAGGCGGCTTTGCGGGCGGGCAAGAGGGCGAATGCGAAGCACAGGCCTATAGATGCGAGAGATATGTATGCAAAATCAATGGCGAGCATTTTTACGGGCAGTGCCTGGATGATGTAAATTTGACCGGGGAGTTTGATCCATTCAAAGGTCTGTTGCGACCAGCACAGGAGATAGCCTATCGCGTTGCCAAAGACGACGCCTGTCAGGCCAACGCCCAGGCCCTTGAGTGTGAAGATTTTGCCAATTGCACGCGGTGTTGCGCCCATTGCTTTTAATATGCCGATGTCGCGCTGTCTGTCGCCTACTGTCATGGTTAAGATGCTGACGATATTGAATCCGGCTACCATTACGATGAGACACAGTACCAGGGAGCTAAACCATTTTTCCAGGCGGATGGATGCGTACAGGTTGCGGTGCGTGTCCATCCAGGTTATGACGTCAAAATTTGTTCCTGTGGGAAGGGTGGGTGCGATGTGATGTGCTTCAAATGGCTCGGTGAGTCGAATCTGGATGCCCGAGATCTGATTGCGCCATCCCAGGTCGCGTTGTGCCGCATCGAGTGATACAAATGCGAGTGCGGAGTCGAGTTCTTCCAGTCCGGTGTGAAAGATGGCGGTTACTTTGTAGGGCCATAATTGCGGTTGTTGTCCCATTAAGACTTCTTTGGGTACCAATCCCAGCATGATTTCGGTGCCGATTACTGCGCCGAGCCGGTCTGCGAGTACGCGACCAATGGCCGTGCCATATACTTTGGCGCGTCTGGTAGAGCGCGCGTCCTGATCGGGGTCGGGTGGTTGAATGTTCAGGTCGAGGTCGCCTGCCCATAAGTACGCTTTGAGGTCTGTAATTTTTGCCAATTGTGCGGCGTCTATTCCCCGCACGGCTATGCCAGCCTGGATCATTTCGCCACCAGGGGGTCGCCGGAGCGCAAATCCTTCGGTCGATATAAAAGGTGCTGCTGCGCGCACAGAGGCCAATTTTTCTAATTGTTCGATTTGCTCCCCGTTAGGCGACATGGGCTGTGCATGGGGTTTTTGTACGATGATATGCGGGCTTACGCTCAACAGGCTGTCCCACAATAATGCCGAGAAGCCGTTGAAAACAGATAGGACAATTACGAGGGCGGCAACGCCAATGGTTACGCCTGCAATAGCTATGGCCGCAGTCAGCGATATCTGACGCTGTCTGCGCATGGCGCGCATATATCGCCGCGCAATGAAGTATTCGTAGGTGTTATTCATATCTGATCGCTTCTACGGGGTCCAGTGTTGCCGCTCGTTTTGCGGGCCAGCGGGCAAATACGAGGCATAGCAATAATGCGAGTGCAGAGGTCATCGCGAAGTCCAGTATGTTTATGGTTACGGGGAGGGCGTTGATGAAGTAAATGTCGCCGGAGAGCGATATGGGTGCATAGATCTTTTGTATCCAGCACAGGCTTCCGCCCAATATGTTGCCGAATAACACGCCGCTCGCGCCGATTATCAGTCCTTCTCGGGAAAAAATTCGGGCGATGCTTTTGGGTGCTGCCCCCATTGCTTTTAAGATTCCTATTTCGCGTCTGCGCTCATTTACGGCCATGGTTAGTATGCTGATGATGTTGAATCCCGCGACTATTACGATTAAGCTCAAGACGACAAAGCTCGCCCATTTTTGCAACCAGATCCACGCGTACAGATTGCCCTGGGCATACATCCACGATGTGGGAAACAGATCGGCATGCGTTGCTACCAGTGTCTCTCGCAGTTCAACGCTGACGCGGTCGGCTTCAAATGCATTGACGAGGCGCACTTGAATACCGGTCGCCAGGTCGCCCCATTGCAGGTCCCGTTGTGCGGCTGCGAGGGATACGTAGATTAGTGAGGCGTCAAATTCGTAAAATCCCGTTTCAAAAATGCCGGTTATTACATATTGGCGAAGGGGAGGCATGTGGGCTGTGGTGAGGTCTTTGGGGGCGGTCAGCAGGCGAATTTTTGATCCGATGGAGGCACCCAGTTTTTCGGCGAGTGTTTTGCCAATTGCGATTCCAAAGGTGTTGTTTTCAATGCGCGTCAATTCCATTTTGCCGTCGGT
>JAPPAB010000090.1 GCA_026705765.1 Gemmatimonadota bacterium | reverse complement strand
GGCCTGGGACTGATCCACCAATGTGCGTACCGGCTGACCCAGCACATTGTAGATCACCAACTGCACCGGACCGGACTGGACAGGTGGTAGGTTATCAGGGTGGCGCTGTTGAACGGGTTGGGAAAGTTGGGTGCCAGTCCACTAACTTCCGGCACTGTTTCGGCTGCGAGCACGGGCTTGGATGCGGCCAGTGGTTCGACGCGTACGACCGTCATACCGCCGCTTAGGGTCAGTTCCAGGACCTGGCGTTGATTGCGATTGAGGGGAATGGAGTGCCACTGGCCAACGGTCTCGCCGTCAGCGTTGCGGGCGCGTGCCATATAGTAACCACTCACGCCACTTGGGCTGGAGATGGTGAGGGACAAAGAGCCATTGGCATCGGTGATGGCGCTATAGGCGTAGCCGGGCTGTTGGCCAGCGATGGATCGCGCAAACTCGACGGTCAATCCTTCGACGGCGTCGCCCATAACCGTGGCTTCCACTACCGTATGGGGCTCAGTCGGGACAACGGGTGCGCTTCCATAAAAACCCGATCCAACGATGAAGTCGAGTTGGAGTACGCGTTGGCCTGTATCGAATTCACCTTTGTACTCGCGTGCGTATCCTACCTTGGGGATGTCGGCGCTGTCGGTATCGTCAGTGGGATCGTCGAAGTAATACTCCACAAAGCCGCCTTCCGGGCTGCTTTTCGCCGCTTCGATGACCTGAGGCAAAACGAGCTGTCCGGTAACCACATCTTTGACAGTCGCTACCAGAGGTCGAAGCTCGTATCTGTCGGGAAACGCGCCGTGAAACAGGATGATGTTGCTGGTAAAATCCAGGACGTAGAGGTACACGGAACCGTGTCTCCATGGCCCGTTCTCATCCCGCAAGGCGATCCTGAGTTTCGAGGAAGCGGCTATATCGCCAGTCTTCTGGAGTTCGAGAATGAACTCCCCCGCTTGTGTGACGAATGCCTTCAAGGTTTCTCGATCTACCACTTCCACGGCAGTAATGGTCGGGTCGCCGTAATTGATTTCTTCTTCAACTACGTGAGTTTCATTGAGATCAAATCCGACGAGCATTATGATCGGGAGATTGAAATCGCCCGAGAGATATACGGCGGCATAGCCGGAGGCACCAGGTATTCCCGGACTTAGACCTGGAATAGGAGTAGTCGCATCGAATGCGGCATCCGGTTCTTGCAACAATGTGTTAAAGAGGGTGGCACCAGCCTGGGCGGCGGCAGCAGGATCGGGAGATGCCAGGTTGGTCAGAACGGTTAAGGGTACTCCCAGCGCAGAAAGGATTGATCCATAAATCAAGGGGTTGAGTAGTCTGCCCGACAATGCCATATCCTTTGAGTGAACGAATATCCTGCCGTCGGCCAGCAGTGATACGATGTAGGTGGAACCGGAACGCCAATGGCTCCCCTCTTGCCTGACGAGACATCCATAGTATAACGCTTCTTCTGGCGTCGGAGATCCCTGCTTGAATTGATCTCTCGCTGCCAGCGCGAAGTCCTTCAGGGTAGCGCTGCCGTCTTCCACCTGTTGCGCTGTTACAGCCGGTTCCGCAGGTGGCGTTGCGCCGAGGGGGAGTACACATTCTGCCAGGGCGGGAGGCGCATTGGAAAAGACGCCAGCCAGCACGAGCAGTCCGACAATGGGAATAGTGAGTAATGTTCGAGTTTTTGTCACGATGGTCCTCCCTCTTGGAATGGGTGGTAAGGAATGAGCGCAGGAAGATGGGGTTGAAACTTCTACACTATCCACTAAAGCGATGCTGTTGCCGAATTCCGAATTCTGTCCCGATGCAACTAAACATAGGGCTTATAGAGCCTGAATTCAGGCTACAAACAGCCGTTTTTCCAACCGCATACTTCCTATCGACCAATTCGGCAACAGCATCTAAAACGGAGTAACTCCAAGATCTTAGATATTTTTCACTATATAATGAACATTCTTTGATCGCTGTGTCTGCCTCAGCAAACCGGTCTAAAGGTGATCGAGACCCCGCAAAATGGTTGCCACCGAATGAGTCCTTTCAGTGCGAGTATATAAAGCGGTGGATGGCCGTGAAAGAGTATTTTAATTTGCGTATGGACGCGACAGAAAGGAATTTCTCGCAAAACCATCCATACTTGCAGAATGATTAAATCCTAAAAAGCCTCGAGAACAAAACAAAGGCCGTTAATAACAACCGATCAATGGCCTTTGTTTTATCCCTGGCCGGGGACATAGCCGGCGACTGAAATCAACAGTTTATCTCATTCAGCTTTTTCTATTTTGATCTGGACAGGTTGTGGCGACTCAATTTTCACAGATACCTCATCGGTTGTAGTGATTTTAACAGGTATGTCCAGAAGGCCAGATTGTTTGCTTTCGAGATTGACGTTGATTTCTCCTGGGGAGAGGTTGTACCAAGTGCCCATAACGGCATCTATAACAACAGGTAAGACGCCGCCGAGAATGTCAAGGATAACGATACTACCGCTCACCGTTCTGTTGATTCGTACCTGTTGCGTTTCATATCCTTCTTTTGAAATGGTAACAACATAATTCTGATTCCGCGGCAGTTCTATCAAAGCAGGGCTGACATAAGTTTGCCCATCGACTTCAATAGTAGCTCCCTGCTGGAACGCCTTAATGCTAACCGTTTGTGTTGAACCCTTGAAAAGTGCGCCACAACTCATAAGAGAAAAAGCGCACAGAACGACCAATAGATAGTTTGCAACTCCTTTACTCATTACTGTTTTCCTTTCGATTGTTTTTTTCAAATGAACTACTGGACTTGACCCGTTTTGTATGCTACCAACACTTCCACCTTATCCACCTAAGTTGGAGCACTAGATGGTCGAATGTGTGCATTTTACCTCTCAGTATAAAACCTCCTTTCTCGTTGCAGCAGGCACCAAGCAAAGAATGGAATTTGATTTTATGAGAGGCTGGCAGAGATAGTCGCCTTAAAGCTATCCTGCCAGCCCATAAGACCAGGCCTAGTATGGGAGAGGATCCACCTGGTCATCGCCCTGACGCCTGATGACAACTAAGCTTAATAAGGCAAAAAGCGTGCCAATATGAGCGATGTCCAGAGAGCTATACTCACAAAATGTTGTTTTACATAAAGAATAAGAGCCAATCTGACTATATCATATCGCCACAGAATAGTCGGATTGGCTCTTATGTAAGACCTATTACGGTCTCGAAAGACCTTTTACGGTCCTGGATCTATATTACATCAGTGATATTCAAATTTACTTTTTAATGCCCAGTCTTTTCATTTTGTTATACAGGGTAGAAGGTGGTAATCCCAGCAGTGTCGCCGCTCCCATAGCTCCCTTTATCTGATAGTTGGTGGCTTCGAGCACACCGAGAATATAGCGGCGTTCAAATTCATCCAAAGGCACGACTCCGCGGTCTTGAGAAGCGGATAAGGTACTCCGTCTGGGAGTTGAGGCTGTGATTTGAGAATAATTCATTCCCAAGTCACCCTCTTTAATTTGAGAACCGTGACATACAATCACGGCTCGATTTATCGTATGCTCTAATTCTCGCACATTCCCAGGCCAATCGTAGCTTTGCAGCACCTCGATAATTTCTGGCGTCAGGGGAGCTATTTGCTTGCCTAAATGTGCTGCCCTGCGAGTCTTGAAATACTCGGATAGGTGCGGTATAT
>JAPPAB010000089.1 GCA_026705765.1 Gemmatimonadota bacterium | reverse complement strand
GCGCGGGACGACTTCTGCATAGATCGGATTGGCAATACGGAGTGGATCTTCGGATGCGATCAAACCCAGGTCGCGGACGTATTCGAGATCGCGAGTGGAAAAGTCGCTGTCCTCTCCACCACTCAGGAGCGGTTCAATCACGCGCTGCACGCGCTTCTCCTGCAACTTGTCGGCTAACTGGTCGAGGTGTATCTCCCGGCGTGCGATGAGTTGCTCCCGTGCGTCGCATATCGCCTCGGCTGTGATAGGCTGGCTACGATCCTGCCCGGTCTTGTTCTTAAAGCAAGCTTCATACGCCAATGCGTTCACCAGCCAGGGTTGTCCCCGGGTCTGAGTCCAGATCGTCTCCAGTGCCTCGGCTGTGAATGCCTGCCCCGTTTCTGCCGTGTGCTGTGAGATTAAATCGAATACCTCGTCCTGTGAGAAGTCCCCCAGGCGCAGGGACTCGGCGCGAATGTTGAACGCACTGCCACCGGCAATGATCGCGTTCTCTGCAGTGGATTGAATGCGGTAATCGCGCACATCGCGCACGCCGCACAGCACCACGCTTTGCGGAAACCCCTCCGGGCGACGGACATAGCCCGCCCTGAGTTGTCGTAGCACAGCCAACAGCGTATCGCCGATCAAAGAATCGATCTCGTCGATAAACAGCACCAGGGGTTTTGGATCAGCCTCAGACCAGCGCGTCAATGCTTCAACCAGCGCACCCGGCCCAAACTCGGTGAAGATGCCAGACCAGGCCCTGGTCAAGTACTGGTCGCCCAGCGTCAAACGCGCCCAGGAAGCCAGTTCTCCTAAAATGACACGCATCGCCTGCTCCACATCTTCGCGCAGGGCCTGGGCACTCTCAACGTTGACGTACACACAGCGATAGGTGTCCTGAGCGTTGAGCAAATCACGCAGCGCCAGCAAAGCAGAAGTCTTGCCCGTCTGTCGAGGCGCGTGTAAGACAAAGTATTTCTCGTCTCGGATGAGTGCGAGCACCTCGTCCATATTTAAGCGTTCCAGAGACGGGACGCAATAGTGCCTTTCGGGCTTGATGGGACCAGCAGTATTGAAGAAGCGCATGACACAAGTATCCTCTTCACAGCCTGAACGATCTGTAATTTAAGTTTTCTTGGAAACTCTTGTCCTGTCGGTGCATTGCCTTCTCCACATCTGTATCGAGTGCGATGGTAGTTTTCATGTTAGCCAAAATAGCCTCGCGTTGTTTTGTGTCGAGTTATTCTACGGAAATCTCGCTTTCCCATTGAATTTGATTAATACGTGATGCAAATAGTGTAGAGTGCAAGCAATTCCTACGTCTTCACCGCATTCACAACTCGCACAATCACCTCATTCTGGCTCCCGATCTTATCCTGCTCTTCCCTGAACTGATCCCACAGCCCTGGATTTTGTGCGATAACCAGCCCCAACCGCGGGCACATCCAGATATGCTTCGCACCTGCGCCCGATGCGGCAAAAGAATCTCTCGGCGCATCTTTCCACTGCATCCCGCGATCGTTACACCAGAATCCGTGCCCGTATTTCCAATTCTCTTCGGGTTCATTTTCCAGAATAAAATCATTCGTCACCGTTGCCTCGCGCAAGTAATTTTCCGGTGCAACCTGAACCCCATTCCAATTGCCGTAATTGGCCCACAAATGCCCCACCCGCAATTGATCTCGCAGTGTGGTATGCACCTGCGTATAATACCCGAAGATATTTAACCTCGCACTGGGCCACAGATCAAAATTGGAATGCGAATGCGTCCAGGTCCCGCCAATTGGATCGCGCAACTTTTCTTCGATCACCTTCCTACATCCCGGCAAACCCTCGGGATCATCGGCATCGTAACACCCGTAAATTTTAGCCATTGCGTGGGTCAGAATATTCATCCCATAAGTCTGATAGTGAAAAACCCTTCCAGGTTTTTCACCTGGCTTCATATAGCCCGACACATTGCATATCAAATGCCGAAAGGTAATATCGCGATCTTTCTCAAACGCATACCGTCCGGGCTTTGGGCCTTCCTGCTCGCCCACATCCATCATCTCTGGATAGTAATCAACGACTCTTTCATCCGGCGAAGACAACTTGCCCTCGGCCACTATAATGCCCAAAAGCGTCGAATGATACGATTTAGCGGCAGACGCCTGCGAGTGACAGGAATCAGCCGCAACACCTTGCCGCCACTCTGCCGCGAGATACCCATAACGCGCAATCCCCACCTGAAAGGACCTGTCACCCGCCACTTCGCGCAACCATCTCTGCACCCGCGCGAGTTTCTCCGCATCAAAGCCCAGGTCACCGGGCGTCCTCGTCTCCCATTCCGTTCCTGGAAATGTCATATCCATATTATTGTCTCCATTACACCCTGAACCCATCTTCCCGTTTCACCCCCTCTTCAACCACATCTACCTCGAGGTCAAACCCCGTACCCGGCGTATCTGGCACCATCAAACACCCATCCTGCATCGTCCAGCCATCCAGCACAACACCCGGCATATCTGCGGGAGCGGCTTCTTGAAGCGCAAAATGGGGGACGGAAGCGGCAAAATGCGCGTGGGCATAGCGCTCGATCAAACTGCCCCAGCAGTGAGGCGCACACCGGCCACCCCACGGTTCAATCATCGCGGCAGTCTCGCGCCACCACGTAAGCCCCTTGGCGCGAAAATCGTGTTGCACCACATCGATCCATCCCTTTTTCACCATATCAAAATAGCTGGGTGGCGGAGGACCCGACTCCCCATCGGCGACGAGCGTATCATATCCTTTTTCGAGGATGAACTGCTTAAAATCTTCATTAAAAGCCCCATCTTCGGGAAACGGTTCTTCAAACCAGTAAATCCCCACATCTTCACAACGCTCGAGAATGTCTTTTGCGATATTGAGCGTCGTGCCATTATTCGCATCGACGAGTATCTTCGCATCTTCACCAGCGGCTTCTCGGACAATGTGAATAACCAGCACATCCCGATCCGTACCTTCTGTAACGGGCATCCAGCGCGCGCCGCGACCAATTTTAATTTTGAAATTTTTATACCCGTAATCGTGCCCGGTCTTGACCTCGTCCCGAAATATCTCCACAGCCTCCTCGTCCGAAGCATCCAAATCGTCGATATAAACCGACCCATCGTACAACTCGACCGCCTGCGATCCCCGAGCACCCAGCAGTTTGTGCAACGGCTGATCCGATAATTTGGCTATCAGATCCCACAAAGGCAGATCAATCGCCGCTCCAGCTTCATTTGATCCCCCCGGCAATTGGAACACATCCCCAACAGCTTTACCCACCAATGACTCGGCTTCTTCTCGACCCAACCGAGACCATCCAACGCCAATAGCACCGCTACTTGTGTGAATGCGAACCACGGGATCCGTCACCATATCCCCGTGAACGCCAATCCGCGCATTGCGACCAATCAGGCGGGGACGTTTAAATTTCATAACCACTTTTTCAATCCGAACAATTTTTTCACCGTATAAATTCAGCATAAAAAAACTCCCATTCTCAGAAAGTGTTGCACAGGCGCGAAAGACTACACCTAAATTAGACCGCCCCTGATATAATGTCAATTGCCAAAGAACCCCACCACTTCAATGGACGAGCACAGGGGCACCGCCCCGTTTTTTACCCTTGACGACTGCCACAAGATATAGTATTATAGCCACGTGTAACAACCTTCCCCTCCACAAAATGTAGTTCCCCGAATCTCCCCGGGTTGCTGTTTTAAATGCAGTCCAAAGCGCGTCCTCTATTTTCCCCATTGGGTTTCGATACACAGATGTCCTGACCTTTATCATTGTATCCCTTTGTTTTTTCGTGTCTTATGACCTTATAAGAATTCGAGTAGGAGGTTTTCATTGCATCTGACTCGTTTGCAAGCACTGGGTTTTAAGTCCTTTGCACAAAAGCTCGACATGCCTCTCCAAAAAGGCATCACATGTGTCGTGGGACCAAATGGTTGTGGCAAGTCCAACGTGGTCGATGCGCTGCGCTGGGCACTGGGTGAACAGCGCCCCCGATCTTTGCGTAGCGGCAGTATGGGAGACGTGATTTTTTCTGGCACGCGCTCGCGCAAACCCCTCGGTATGGCCGAAGTATCGCTCACACTCGATAATTCACAAAAAGTTTTACCCACCGAATTTTCCGAAGTCACCATTACCCGCCGCCTGTTCCGGTCCGGCGAAAGCGACTACCTGCTCAATAAAATTCCGTGCCGTCTCAAAGACATTCAAAACTTGCTGATGGACACCGGGTTGGGCACGCAGTCTTCTTATGTTATTGAACAGGGCATGGTGGATGAAATTATCAGCGACAATGCCGAAGAACGCCGCCGGTGCTTTGAAGAAGCCGCCGGTGTGACGCGGTATAAAATTCGCCGACGATCTGCGTGGAACAGGCTCATCGCCGTACAACAAGACCTGCAGAGAATGGAAGATTGGCTCGGAGAAATTCAGCGCCAGGTCGCATCTTTACAACGGCAAGAGCGCAAAGCAAGACTTTACAAAACACTATCAGATGAATTGCGCGACCTCGAAATCAAACTGGCGCGCTTCCAATACTTCGATCTGGCCGACCAATCGGGACCGCTACGCGAAGAAATGGTCTTTCTCAAAGAAGATATCGAAATTTCAGAAACCGACATGACCACCCTCGAAGCCCAGCTCGAAGAAATGCGCGCAGAACTAACCGATCAGGATCGCGCACTGGCCGAGGCCAATATCGAGCTATCGCAACACGTCGAGCGCGTACACGGCAAAGACAGCGAGATACTGGTCGCGCGCGAAGAGGTACGCAACATTCACGCATTTTTAGAACGCGCCGAGCATCAGCAAAAATCGCTCAAAGTGCGTCTTGACAGCGCCCAAAAAGGTCAAAAAGCCGCCGAGCAAGACGGGCGTGAAGCCGGTAAAAGACTCAAATCCGCAGAAGCCAAACTCGAAGCGGAAACCGCCAAACTCGAAGCGGAAATCCTGGATCTGGATACACAGCGCACACAAGTCGATACCCAAAAATCTCAACTGATGGATCTATTGCGCCAAAATAGCGATCAGGGCAAAGCCCTCGAGCGCCTGCAGGCTGAGCGCGAAGGCATAGTACAGCGAAAGGCGCGATTGACGCAGGATATTGAGCGCGTGGCTGCACGCCGGCAGGAGGCTGACGAAACAGCCAATCAGTCCGCAGAACAAATCGCTGCAGTTGAAAGTCAAATTGCCCAACGCACAGAAGAACGGCAACAACAGATCTCCAGTCGAGATAGCTGTATTGCCCAGCGAGACGAACAAATCGAATCGCGCAACCGCTTGCGCGCAAATATCGAAGCAGATCAGGCGCGAGTCGCCCTCCTCCAAAAACTGAGAGAAGGCTTTGAAGGCTATTCCAAAGGCGTGCGTGCCCTGGCCGTTGATTCGCCTTTTTCCAATCGCATACAGGGCGTTGTCGCCGACATGGTCGATGTCAAACCCGAATACGTCACTGCCATTGAAGCCGCGCTGGGACGTGCACTGGAATGTTTGATTGTCAGCAATACCGACGACGCGCGTTGGGCCATTGATTTTCTCAGACAAGGTGAGCACGGAGCCGCCGCATTCTTGCCCCTCGAACGCATCATCTCTACCAATGGCGTACACAGCGAAGTACCCAAAGGAGAGGGAATTGTCGGCCTGGCAAGCGATCTGTTAAATCCACAGCGCGATATACACGGTGCCGTATCTGCGCTGTTGCGCCATACCCTGATTGTAAGCGATGCACAAACCGCGATTGTTCACAGCGGTGCCATGCATGACAGAGGCATTGAAATTGTGACACTCAGCGGCGAAGTTTTTTCCGCCGATGGCACAGTATATGGCGGTGCAGATGCAACCTCAGAATCGGGCCTCATTGGTCGCCAGCAACAAATCGACGACCTCCAGTTGGCCATAGAATCCGCCCGAACCGCACTCTCAAAGTGCGAAACACAACTGACACAGACGCTCGAAATGCTCGACAAACACCTCGCACAAATCGAAGCCTGCGATAACGCATTGGCCGATTTGCACAACCGCCGTGCGGGCCTTCAAAGAGATAGACAAAACGCCGAAACAGAAGCCAAACGTCAGGCTCAGGCAGTGACAGAACTCGACCGGGAAACCGCACAACTCACACAGCGAGAAGGCGAATTGATGCATTTGATTTCCCGGGCAGAGGAGGCGCAAACAAAGCTCGATGCCGAACGCGAGACCCTCGAAGACGTGGTTCGCCGTGCAGATGAAGACTTGCGCGAAAAAGAACACCAGCGGCGCGTACTTCAAGATGGCGTCGCTGCTGTGCGCGTGGAAATCGCCTCTTTGAAAGAACGCATCGAAAGTCTCGCACATGAAGCTGTGCGCCAGGGCAGAGAGCGCGAAGCCATTGCCCGCGAAATTGAGCGACTGTTCAGCGAGGCCGATGAAAGCCAAAAACGCAAATCCGAACGCGAAGAAAGCATTGGAACGGCGTCGGACGAACTCGAAGTACTCCACAAGCAACAATCCCGCATTGAGCACAAACGCGATGCACAAGCGCACAGACAACACGAAATCCTGATGGCGGCGCGCGCTATTGAAGAAAAGTTGCGGGAAAAAAATCGTCGCACAACACAACACCGCGAGCGTTTAAGCGAAATTCAAGTCGCCATGGCGCATATCAAAGAACGCGGCGAGGGGATTATCCAACGCCTCAAGCGCGATTACGAAGTCGATATTGCCGAAAAAGGGCGCTTTCAGGATCCCGAATTTAACGCGGATATGGCTGAAAAAAAGACCCACGAACTGCAAGAGCGTATGAGGCGCATGGGGTCTGTCAACCTGGCGGCACTCGAAGAATACGAAGTTCAAAAAGAACGGCTTGAATTTCTCACGCACCAGCGTGACGACCTTCTGGAAGCCGAAGAAATCGTCAAGCGCACCATCACGCGCATCGATCGCACGGCGCGCCAGCGCTTTCTCGATACCTTTGGTCGCATTCGAGAAAATTTCCAAACCACATTCCAGGAATTTTTTGAAGGCGGCGAAGCCGATCTGACCATGCCACCCGACGAAGATCCCCTCGAGGCACCCATCATCATCACGGCGCGGCCCTGGGGCAAGCGCCTTCAGAGCATTAACCTGCTTTCGGGTGGCGAACGCGCCCTGACTGCCATTGCCCTTCTCTTTGCAATTTATCTGGTCAAACCCAGTCCTTTTTGCGTCCTCGACGAGGTCGATGCGCCTCTCGATGATGCCAATATCGCGCGCTTTGTAAAAGTCATCCAAAAATTCTCCAAACAATCGCAGTTCATCGTTGTCACCCACAACAAAGGGACGATGGAATATGGCGAAACCCTGCACGGCGTGACCATGGAAGAACCCGGCGTCTCCAGGCTCGTTTCCGTCAAAATGTCCAGCGATAGCGAAAACCAGGTCGATAGTGTCGCCTCGTTCACCGAAGCCGTGGCACAACCCGCAGATGACGATTGATCCCAACCTCGGGCAACACAAGGGGCGGCGGTTTATACCGTCGCCCTTTTATTTTTTTACCAATCGTGTATATTATTGGACAGATAGCCCTTCTATATGGAGATTTACATGCAAAAACATGTACGGATGACATATCTCGCCTTTCTGATACTGCTTCTATTTTTTGCGTGTGGCCCACAGCCCGCCGAGATCAAAATTGCGACTTACAATATCTATTGGCTCGACGATGGGATTTCCAATGCGCGCCAGGAGCGCCTGCAAACAGTCATAAACAAACTCGATGCGGACATCATCGGCTTCCAGGAAATCCAATCAAAATCCGCCCTCGAGCGCATATTGCCCGACCACTATACCATTGGCATGCTCGATGATCCCGAAGAACGCCAGGAACTCGCCATAGCCGTACGCGACCCATTTGAAATTACCGACCTCAAAATGGTCTTTCCAGAAAAAGTACACGACCAGGCATTTCCCCGAAAACGCGATCTCCTCCAGGCCTATGTCGAAGGATATGGCCGCCGCTTGATTATTCTGGTTCATCACGCCAAATCGCGATCGGGTGGTCGCGCCAAAACCAACGCGCGCCGAGAAGCCAGCGCGACCATGACCATGCGCTATCTCACCAGCCGCGTAAAATACGACCATATTGTATTGCTCGGCGACTTCAACGACAACCCCGACGATCGCTCGCTCAACATTCTCGAATCCGGCAATCCCGACGCGTTTCCCGGAATCGACCAGGTACCCGATGCATTTCTCTACAACACATCCGAGAGCCTGTTAGATTCGAATTATTGCTCGTATGGATACAACTATCTCTATGACAAAATCGAAAGTGATCTCTTTGATCCTATGGTCTCAGGTGCACGCGCAGAAAACAACAAATGGCGGGACAAACCCCACAATTTTGCCCGAGACGTCAAAGTCAAAGCAATCCTTTTCGACCAAATCCTCGTATCCCAAAACCTGAAGAATCACGTCCAATCATCGGGCATTTTCACCCACGCCGAAGCCGTGAAGGGAACCCGCTCGCGCATCCGCTTTTCCGGTGACGAAATCGTCTATACCACACGCGGCGACTTTGCTTCGGATCACGTGCCCGTGTGGACAATCTTAAAATTCTAAGCGACTATTTTTAGCCCTTGCCGAATCATGATCAATTTTTAATTTTTAATTTTTAATTCCCATGTCCGACCTCCTCGACACATTGCAACGCCCCATCCGCGACCTGCGTATTTCGGTCACCGACAAATGCAACTTCCGCTGCCCCTATTGCATGCCCGCCGAGATTTTTGGCGAAAAGTACGAATTTCTTCCCAAAGCAGAAATCCTCACCTTTGAAGAAATCGCCCGCCTCGCCAGGATCTTCGTCGATCTCGGCGTCACAAAAATCCGCGTCACCGGCGGTGAACCCCTCCTGCGCCGAGACCTCGAAACCCTCATCGCCAAACTATCACAGATCAACGGTGTACAAGATCTCACCCTCACCACCAATGGCTACCTCCTCGGCACCAAAGCACAGAGCCTCAAAAACGCCGGCCTGCACCGCCTCACCGTGAGCCTTGACGCGATTGACGACCAGACCTTTAATCTCATGAGCGGTCGCACCCATGGCACCGAACGCGTACTCGAAGGCATCCGCGCTGCTGAAAAAGCGGGCTTTCAAGCCATAAAAATCAACGCAGTCGTTCAAAAAGGCATAAACGATCACCTCGTTATCGACCTTGCCCAACACTTCCACAACACGGGACACATCCTGCGATTCATCGAGTTTATGGACGTGGGCACTCGCAACAACTGGAACATGGACCAGATCTTGCCCGCCGCAGAAATTATCGACCGCATTCACACCGTCTTACCCCTCGAGCCCCTTGACCCCAACTACACAGGCGAAGTCGCAAAACGCTATCGCTATCTTGATGGCGGTGGTGAAATCGGCGTCATCGCCTCTGTCACGCAGCCCTTTTGCGGCGACTGCACGCGCGCCCGCTTATCCACCGACGGCAAAGTCTATACCTGTCTCTTCACCTCAGAGGGAACAGACTTGCGCGATGCCTTGCGACAAGGCGCGTCCAACGCCGACCTCCGAGACCAGATCATCCAGATATGGCATCACAGGACGGATCGCTACTCCGAAATCCGCTCTGAACACACCCCTGCAACTCGCAAAATCGAAATGTATCAAATCGGGGGATAATACCTTTCACCTTTCGCCTTTTACCCTTGACAAATCCTCATAATACACTAAGTTTCAAACTTACTTTTTAATCCTGTTCAATCAACAATCTCCGCTACAGGTGATATATTATGGCCACAAATTGGAAAGAAGAATTGCGCGATTTAATCCCGGAAGATCTAAGTGCTGAAATCGATACATTTGAAGCGCAGATCGAACAAAAAAAACAGGGACAAATTGACGACCGCGTCTTTGCAGAAACCCGTCTTCGCCGCGGTGTTTACGGCCAGCGTTACGACAATGGGCAACGCTTTGACGGTCTGGTAACCAAACCACTCAACTATCCCAGCGGCGACCTCCTCAAAGGGCCGGACACGGTCTGGGATGCGCCGGGTATGCAGCGCATCAAAATCCCTTATGGCGGCCTGACCACCGATCAAATGGATGTGTTGGCCGACATAGCCGAAGAATATTCTGACGGCATTTTGCACATCACCACGCGCCAGGATATTCAAATCCACTACGTACACATCGAAGACACACCCGACCTTATGCGCCGTCTCGCCGCCGTGGGCATTACCACCCGAGAAGCCTGCGGAAACTCCATCCGCAATGTCACGGCCTGCCCGCTTTCGGGCGTGTGTCACACCGAAACATTCGATGTCACGCCGTATTCACATGCCCTCGCCCAATTCCTCCTCGGGCACCCCGACTGTCAGGACTTTGGTCGCAAATTCAAAATCGCCTTTTCCGGATGCGCCCAGGAAGCATGCGGTTTGACCAGCATGCACGACATGGGCATGATCGCGCGCATCAAAGACGGCAAGCGCGGGTTCGAAACCTACGTCGGCGGCGGCTTAGGAGCCGTGCCTCACCAGGCCAAACTCTACTCGGAATTTCTGTCCCCCGAAGAACTCTTGCCCACAGCGCAGGCAATATGCCGCGTTTTTGCCCGCCTGGGTGAAAAAACAAATCGCGCCCGTGCGCGCATCAAATTCCTCGTCGCCAAGCTCGGTATCGAAGAATTTAGTCGCCTTGTCGAAGAAGAACGCAAAATCCTGCCCGAAGATCCCGCGTGGACAGCCTATCTCAACGACCTGGATAGCTACAGTGAAGAACCCCTCAAAATCGCAGCTCCCCTCAATGGGGTTGCGCGCCCCGAAGCGTTTGATGCCTGGGCAGAAACCAACATCTACAAACAGCGACAAGAAGGCTATGTGGTCGCAACAATATGTCTGCCTCTGGGAGATATCACATCCGATCAGATGCGAGACCTGGCCGATATCGCACGCAAATACGTCAAAGACACCATTCGCGCCACCGTCGAGCAAAACATCATCCTTCGATGGGTCAGCGAATCCGATGTCGTTTCACTCTACAATGACCTTTGTGAACTGGGATTGGCCGAACCGGGAGCTGGTACCATCGTCGATGTCACCGCCTGCCCGGGCACCGACACCTGCAAATTGGGCATCTCCTCATCGCGCGGTCTCGCTGCAGAGTTGCGAACGCAATTGGCACAACAGAATCTCCAACTCGACGACGCCATCAAAAACTTCCGCATCAAAATCAGCGGGTGTTTTAACTCCTGCGGACAACACCACGTAGCCGATCTCGGTTTTTACGGCAACAGCCGAAAAATCAATGGTTATACCGTACCGCACTTCCAGGTCGTACTCGGCGGACAATGGACCGAAAATGCGGCCTCTTACGGCCTGGCCATGGGCGCTATTCCCTCCAAAAATATTCCGGCCGTCATCGAACGCATCACCGACAATTATGTTGAAAACCGCGAAAAAGACGAAAGCTTCCAGGCCTATATTCAGCGCATCGGAAAAAAAGACGTCAAAGACCTGCTTCAGGGCCTCACGCAGGTTCCCATGCACGAAATAGACCCCTCCTACTATACGGACTGGGGCGATACACGCGAATTTACCATCGGCGATATGGGCAAAGGCGAATGCGCTGGCGAAGTGGTTTCACTGGTGCAATTTGAACTATCCGGCTGCGAGACCGAATCCTTTGAATCGCAGATTTACCTGGAGGAAGGCGACTACGAAGCTGCGTACAAAACGGCTTTCGGCGCGATGTTGCACGCCGCCAAAGCACTGGTCAAAACGCAGTTTCTCGACGTACCAGAAGATGCCGATGTCATCGTCGAAGAATTTCGCACGCGCTTTTGCGATACCGAGTTGTTCTACAACCAGTTTGCCGGCGCAAAATTTGCCAATTATCTCTTCCGCGTTCACGAAGAGGAAGTCGCCGAATACTCCCGCGACATTGCCCATCAGGTCGTCGAAGAAGCCCAACTCTTCATCGAAGAAGCCTATGCCTGTTATGGTCAAATGAATGTGGTTTGAAAGGTAATTATGCCAACCCATAAAATCAGCGTCAAATTTTATCTCGATCAGGGGCACAATATCGCGCCTGAGACCTGGTTCAAAACCTTCAACAACTGGATTTCAGCACACAATGGGTCCGATGTGCTGCTCGATGCAGCCGATTACAGTCACGTACCCAATGGTCCCGTGACGCTGCTAATCGGTCACGAATACGACATCAGCATTGACGACACGGACGCAAAACGCGGTCTGCTCTACAACCGCAAGCAATCCAACGGAGATAATTTTGCACAGCACTTGTCTTCAGCGGTTCGCGCGGCCTGTGCAATCTGCCAGCGTCTTGAAACAGAAGAAGCGGTCACTTTTCGGGGAAATGAACTCAGAATTATCCTCAACGATCGCCTCAATGCCCCCAACACCGAAAATACACACAACGCCATAAATGACGATCTCCAGGCGTTTTTGCACCAGCTTTACAATGGTTCAGAGGTGGCTGCTGAACACAGAAAAGATGCCAGACAACGATTCACCCTGGACATTCGCACAGAGGGCGATTGGTCTGTTGCAAAACTCCTCAAAAATCTGTCCTGAAAAGTAAAAAAATCTTCTTTTGTGGACCTGCAATCATAATTTTAACTTACAATACTTGACAAAGCCAACCAAATAAGTATATTTGGCAAAGTCAACTCTGGATGAGTTGGAACAATAGCAAAGGAAAGGAAAAATAAAAATGGCCTATATCATCGCCGAGCCATGCATTGATGTTATGGACAAGGCCTGTGTGGAAGTCTGTCCGGTGGACTGCATCTACGAACCCGATGCAACCGATTTGCCTGAAGATGAACGTCGCAACATGCTCTATATTCACCCCGAAGAATGCATTGACTGCGGAGCCTGTGAACCCGAATGCCCGGTTGAAGCGATCTTCGCCGAAGAAGATACACCAGACGAATGGTTGGAATACATCGAAATCAATGCAGTCGCCTTTGAATAGCATCTAACAAAACAACCGGTTTTCAAATGCCAGGGCCGGATCGCGGTTCTGGCATTTTCGCGCCATGTAATTAAGGAACATTTTTTATGGCATATCCTCGCAAGCACGGACTCTACAACCCCAAATACGAACGCGACGCCTGTGGCATTGGATTTGTCGTGAATATCAAAGGCGAAAAATCCAACCAGATCGTCAAAATGGCTCTTGAATCCCTCGTCTGTCTCGACCACCGGGGGGCGCGCGGCGCCGAAGACAACACGGGCGACGGCGCTGGTGTTTTGATGCAAATTCCACACGGTTTCTTCAAACACACCTGCAAGGGAATCGACATTGATCTGCCAGACCCCGGTCAATACGGTATCGGCATGATTTTTATGACCGATGACGAAGATCGATCCATCCGCCAAAAAACGCGTCAAATCATTGAGGATATTGTCCAGGAAGAAGGCCAGGAAGTCCTCGGCTGGCGCAAAGTGCCCACCGACAACTTCTATCTGGGCCTCACCTCCAGGTCCTGTGAACCCGTTGTGTGGCAAATTTTTATTGGTCGCAGTGCCGACTTGCCAGACCCAATGGCATTTGAACGCAAGCTCTACGTCATTCGCAAGCGCGCCACCAATACGATTCGCTATACCGGACACGACGAAAATTTTTACATCCCCAGTTTGTCATCGCGCACCATTGTGTACAAAGGCATGCTCACCCCCATGCAGGTACCCGAATTTTATCCCGAACTGCAAGATCACCGCATGGAAGCCGCGATTGTGCTCGTGCATTCCCGATTTTCCACCAACACATTTCCCTCCTGGGAACGGTCGCACCCCTATCGCTACCTCATTCACAACGGCGAAATCAACACCCTGCGCGGGAATCAAAACTGGATGAAAACCCGACAGGCCATGCTGGCTTCAGAGCTTTGGGGTGACGACATAGAAAAAATATTCCCCATCCTCTACGAAGACGGGTCAGATTCCGCAATTTTCGACAACTGCTTTGAATTTCTGTCTCTATCCGGTCGCTCAATGGCGCACGCAGCCGTCATGATGATTCCCGAACCCTGGGAAAATCACGAGAGCATGACCCCCGAAAGGCGAGCCTTCTACGAATACCATTCCTGTCTGATGGAACCGTGGGATGGTCCCGCTTCTATTGGCTTTACCGATGGCGAAATCGTGGGTGCTTGCCTCGACCGCAATGGCTTGCGCCCTTCGCGTTATTACGTCACCAAGGACGACCTGCTCATCCTCAGTTCTGAAGCGGGTGTCTGCGACTTAGAGCCCGAGCGCATCGCTTACAAAGGTCGATTGCAACCTGGCCGCATCCTTCTCGTCGATACCCAAAAGGGCCGTATCATTTCCGACGACGAAGTCAAACAGTCAATGGTCTCCGAGTATCCCTACCAGCAGTGGCTCGACGACCATCTCATTTCGCTCAAAAACCTGCCCGCAGTCGCACCCATTGCACCTCCCACAAATCACGCCGAAATACTCACGCGGCAACAGGCTTTTGGGTACACATTTGAAGACCTCAAAATATTTGTTGGTCCCATGTCTAAAATCGGGCGCGATCCCGTCGGATCAATGGGCAATGACGCGCCATTGGCAGTATTATCCAACAAATCCCACCTGCTCTACAACTACTTCAAACAGCTCTTTGCCCAGGTGACCAATCCGCCTCTTGATCCCCTCAAAGAAGAGGTCATCACCTCGGCCGATGCCACCATTGGTCCCGAGCGCAATCTGCTCATTCCCGAACCCGAAAGTTGCAGGCAAATTCATCTCGATACGCCCGTTTTGACCAATGAAGAACTCCAGCAATTGCGCAGCGTTGATCGACCGGGCCTCAAAGCCACCACTATTTCCATGCTCTTTGACGCGGCCGATAGCGAGGCCGGACTCGAAAAGGCCATGCACAGATTGTGTGCAGAAGCCGACAAAGCCATTGAAAACGGTTATACCATACTCATTCTTTCAGACCGCGGTGTTGACAACGACCACGCTCCCATTCCCGCGCTCCTGGCCATGAGCGGTCTCCACCACCACCTCATCCGAGAAGGTACGCGCACCAAAACCGGGATTGCCCTCGAAACAGGTGAACCCAGAGAAGTGCATCACTTCTGCTTGCTCATCGGCTACGGCGCTCAAGCGATCAATCCCTATATGGCTTATGAAAGCCTCGCCGACATGATCGCCGAAAAGCAATTGACCGATATCGCCTACCGCGATGCGGTCAAAGGATATGTCAAATCCGCGACCAAAGGCGTAGTCAAAGTCATGGCCAAAATGGGCATCTCCACCATCAAGTCCTATCGGGGTGCTCAAATTTTTGAAGCAGTTGGCATTTCAAAAAACGTCATTGACCAATACTTTACCTGGACGGATTCCCGCATAGACGGCATTGGCCTCAATGTCATTGCCCGAGAAGCTCTGATGCGGCATCGCGATGCGTATCCCCAAATTTCAGTCAACGGCAGCACCCTCGATGTCGGCGGGCATTTTCAGTGGCGCCAGGGCGGGGAATATCACCTTTTTAACCCCCTTACAATTCACAAGCTCCAGCACGCCACGCGCACCAACGATTACGAAGTGTACAAAGAATACGCCACTCTCATCAATCAACAGGCAAAAAATCTGGCGACCTTGCGTGGCCTCCTGGACTTCAACTATGCCAGCGAACCGATTCCCATCGACGAAGTTGAATCCGCCGATGCAATCACCAGACGCTTTAAGTCTGGCGCCATGTCCTACGGATCAATATCCAAAGAAGCGCACGAAGCACTCGCCATTGCCATGAACCGTCTCGGAGGCAAAAGCAACACTGGCGAAGGCGGCGAAGACCCGGCGCGTTATACTCTCGAACCCAACGGCGATTCCAAAAATAGCGCCATCAAACAAGTGGCTTCTGGACGCTTTGGCGTCACCAGCAATTATCTGGTCAATGCCAAAGAATTGCAGATCAAAATGGCGCAAGGCGCCAAGCCAGGCGAAGGCGGCGAATTGCCCGGCAATAAAGTGTATCCGTGGATTGCCACGGTTCGGCACTCCACGCCGGGTGTAGAACTCATTTCACCGCCGCCGCATCACGATATTTACTCCATCGAAGATCTGGCGCAACTCATTCACGATCTCAAAAACGCCAACCACCATGCCAGGATTAACGTCAAACTCGTCGCAGAAATCAATGTCGGCATCGTCGCGGCGGGTGTATCCAAAGGCCACGGCGATGTGGTGCTCATCTCAGGCCTCGATGGCGGCACCGGCGCATCGCCGCAAACCAGTATCAAACACGCCGGCCTGCCCTGGGAACTCGGCGTTGCCGAGACCCACCAGACTCTGGTGCTCAACAACTTGAGATCTCGCATCGTAGTCGAAACCGACGGACAACTCAAAACCGGACGCGATGTGATTATTGCCGCCCTGCTCGGTGCCGAAGAATTTGGATTTGCAACCACCGCACTCGTCGCCATGGGTTGTATCATGATGCGCGTTTGCCACCTCGACACCTGTCCTGTGGGTGTGGCCACACAACATCCCGAACTGCGCAAAAAGTTCATGGGTGACCCCGACCAGGTCGTCAACTTCTTGCGTTTCATCGCACAGGACATGCGCGAAATAATGGCGCAACTCGGCGTGCGCACCATCGATGAACTCATCGGTCGCACTGACCTGCTCCGCCAGGCAAAAACCGATCACTGGAAAGCGAAATCTCTGGACCTGTCTCCCATTCTCGAAAAACCAGACGCCGATCCCGACATTGGTCGTTATTGCCAGATCGACCAGGATCACGGCCTTGAAAATGCGATGGATAACCAGATCCTTCTCGACCTTTGCGAACCCGCCCTCAAGGATGGTAGCAAAGTGCGCGCAAAATTCGACATCAAAAATACCAACCGCGTGGTCGGCACCATTCTCGGCAGTGAAGTCACGCGCAGATTTGGTCCCGATGGCCTGCCAGAAGACACCATTGACATCACCTTTGAGGGATCGGCCGGACAATCTTTTGCAGCCTTTACGCCGCCGGGCATCACCTTCCGCCTCGAAGGCGACGCCAATGACTACTTTGGCAAAGGACTGTGCGGCAGCAAACTGATTGTCTATCCGCGCGAGGGATCCACCTTCAAAGCCGAAGACAACATCATCATCGGCAATGTATCCTTCTACGGTGCAACCAATGGGCAAGCCTTCATCCGCGGTCAGGCAGGCGAACGTTTCTGCGTGAGAAACTCGGGCGTTAGCGCAGTCGTCGAAGGCGTTGGCGATCACGGTTGCGAGTATATGACAGGTGGGATGGCCGTCATTTTAGGCAAAACCGGGCGCAACTTTGCCGCTGGCATGTCCGGTGGTATTGCTTATGTGCTCGACGAAGACGGCGATTTCCACATACGCTGCAATCCCGAACTCGTCGATCTCGAACCCGTCCAAAACGACGAAGACATTGAAGAACTCAAAAGCATGATCACCAAACACGCCGACTACACCGAGAGCAGCGTAGCGCAACACATCCTCGTCCATTGGGATGACATGTTGCCCAAATTTGTCAAAGTCTTCCCGAAACCCTACAAGCGCATTCTCACAGCTTATGAAACCGCGCAACAAGAGGGCTTGAAAGGCGAAGATGCATGGCTTGAAGCATTCCGTCGCGGCGTAGAAGTTGAAGCTTGAGAAAAGGAGCACCTATGGGAAAACCGACCGGATTCATGGAATTTCAGCGAGAACTTCCGGCCGATAGAGACCCCGCACAGCGCATCGCAGACTGGAAAGAATTCCACCATCATCACCCCGATGAAAAGCTTCAGGAGCAAGGTGCGCGGTGTATGGACTGTGGCATACCTTTTTGCCACACCGGTGTGCGCCTGCCCGAATCCACGCCCTTTCCTTCTGGATGTCCCATCAACAACCTCATCCCCGAATGGAATGATCTCGTGTATCGCGGTCTATGGAAAGAAGCTCTCGACCGCTTGCATAAGACCAACAACTTTCCCGAATTTACGGGTCGCGTCTGTCCTGCTCCCTGCGAGGGTTCCTGCGTGCTGGGCATGACAGAACCCGCCGTCACCATCAAAAACATCGAAGTCTCCATCATCGACAAAGGTTGGGAAGAAGGCTGGGTCACACCCGATATACCCGACAAGCGCACGGGCAAGCGCGTAGCTGTCGTAGGGTCAGGACCAGCAGGCCTCTCTTGTGCAGCACAACTCAACAAAGCCGGTCACAAAGTCACCGTGTACGAGCGCTCTGACCGCATTGGCGGATTGCTCATGTACGGTATCCCCAACATGAAGCTCGACAAAAAAGAAGTTGTGCAACGCCGCATTGACCTCATGATCGAATCGGGCATCGAGTTTATCACCAATACAGAAATTGGCACAGACCTGCCAGCAAAAGATCTCCTCAATGAATACGACGCGGTCGTGCTCTGCATCGGCGCACTCAAACCCCGCGACCTTCCCATCAAAGGCCGCGAACTCAACGGCGTGCATCAGGCCATTGAGTATTTGCACAAAAACACCAAAAGCCTGCTCGACTCCAACCATGAAGACGGCAATTATATATACGCCAAAGACAAACACGTTATCGTGCTCGGCGGAGGGGATACGGGAACCGACTGCGTGGGCACGGCAATGCGCCACGGCTGCAAAAGTCTGTACCAGTTCGATATTATTCCCGAGCCGCCCAAAACGCGCACCGACAGCAACCCCTGGCCTCAAATGCCGCTCATTTTCAAAACGGACTATGGGCAGGAGGAAGCCGCCGCCATTTTTGGCAGAGATCCGCGTGAATATCTCATCAGCACCACGGAATTTATCGGCGATGAAAACGGCACGCTCAAAGCATTGAAAACCATGCAAGTGGAATGGGTACCCGCAGAAAATGGCGCGCCATTCCGCGAAGTGCCCGGTACAGAAAAAGAATGGCCTGCAGATCTCGTCTTCCTATCCATGGGCTGGCTCGGTCCCGAAGATACCATTCTCGACGAACTCGAACTCGAACGCGACGAACGCTCCAACGCCAAAGCTGTCGAAGGCGAATTCACCACTAAAATTCCCGGCCTCTTTGTCGCAGGCGATGTGCGCCGGGGCATGAGCCTCGTTGTCTTTGCCTTTGCAGAAGGGCGCGGCGCTGCCCGCGAAGCTGACCGCTACCTCATGGGATCAACCGATCTGCCGTAAATCGGATCAGGATGGGCAGGATTTAAGGATGAGCAGGATAAAAACGAATCAGACCACAGGAGGGCGCAGTTTGTACTGCGCCTTTTTGCATAAATGAAAGGCCATCATGTCTCGTTATTGCATCATTCTATTATTCGGCTTATTTACTGCGTTTGAACCCCATGCATTTGACGATAATACACCCATGCGGGGAATTACGATTTCAACGCACGGAGGTGGGCGAGATTGGGCGAGTGACGAAATGGTTTCAACGCTGCGGGATATTGAAATTCTGGGAGCAAACTGGGTGGCGACCCATCCCTACGCGGGCATTTCGCAGGATGGATCGGTCAGAGTGAGGCGGTTTGAAGGAGCCAGTGAATTGGCTCCCGCACACTGGACGAGACCAATTGTAGAAGCCCACAAACGGGGATTGAAAATTTGCATCAAGCCCCATCTGGCATACTGGCGGTCGGGATTTGAGTGGCGGGGCGAAATTGCATTTCGCTCTGAGGAAGAATGGACGCGCTTTTGGGCAGATTACCGCGCCTGGATTTTGGCTGTGGTAGAAGCCTGCAAAGACGCCGATGCATTTGTCATAGGAACAGAATTGGACAAAACCCTGCATCACGAAGCCGAATGGCGTGCCCTGATAGCAGATGTCCGAAAAATATATAAAGGACAGATCACCTATGCGGCGAATTGGACGGATTACACGCGCGTGCCATTCTGGGACGCCCTGGATGCGATCGGTATTCAGAGCTATTTCCCGATAACAAAAAATCAAAATCCCACAGAGGCCGACCTCCGCAATGGATGGGATCGTCTGCTAAAAGAATTGCGAACTTATGCCAAAAAAATGGATCGCAACATCGTATTTACCGAATTGGGATACAACCAATCTTATAAAGCCGCATCAGAACCCTGGACCTATCGCGTGGATGACGATGGCGCACGCCCCTTACAGGAAATGTGCTGGCGCGTCGCGCTCGAAGTCATTGAAAACGAACCGCGTATAGTGGGCACTCTCCTCTGGAAATGGTTTCCAAACCCGAGACCTTTTGGACGGGATTTCCAATTGGCGACACAGCGCATCATGCCCATCATTGCCGAGGCCTGGCAGGGTGAGATCCCCGTTATCACATTCGACGAAGAAGCATACCAGCGATGGCGTGAACAGCGCCGTCGCGGACGGGGCAGACGATCTACTCAAAACTAACCATTACAGCCTTTCGGCCAGTTCGAGAAATGTCTTCTCGATCACCTCGTTAATACCAATCTGAAAAGGACCGGGACCGGCTTTGGTATAGGCATTCGCGCTGACCACCTCGTACCCACCCTCGGGAATAAGCGCGTCTGTCGGCATGTAATTGCGCCCATCCTGACAATATCCCCAGGCAATGAGATTCGGATCATTGAGATAAGTCCTCAACAAGGGAAGCCACTCGGCAACAACTTCGTTGCCAAGCCACGCGATGGTGTGTTCCCCCGTCAGGCGAATAAGACCAACCGCCCAGGGAAAAAAACGCGCAGGCGGTATGCCAGACCCCAAACGCTCGACCCAGTACGCACCCAGATTTTGTTCGAGTTCTGCCTCGCTTTTGACAAGTGCTTCCCAGTGGGTAAGAGGCGGAATCGCATCCTGGTCGCGCGGCGCCAGCGCAAATCCCGAAACGCAATTGAGATCCAATTCCAGCAATTCACCGTCCGCATCCATAGCCGCGAGCACATCATCCGCGAGTTGACCACCCGTCACAACAACATCCTCTGGCGTTGATTTGCGAAACGCATCTGCACCCGCGAGGCGGCGCGGTCGAATATTGCCAGCAAGCCCCTGAATAAACTGCGCGTGGGTATTCGGTTTGAGAGATTCGACCAATCGATTGCGACACACCCCGGGAAAATCAGCAGAAATGCCATCCCACGCAAAACCGTAAACCATCACCGGATGGCATCCATAGTTAAACACCACACAACGTCCATCTTCCGCGACGAGATCGAGCACCCAGAGATCCCGATTCATATATCCATCTGGATTCGGCCTCATCCCCATACTGCCATCGGCCCCCCGCCTGCGCCTGTTAATCCCAATCTCAGACGTACCGCGATGCACACAAACAGAAACCTCTCGCATATTCTCGATAGCTTCGATCACCATTTTCACTGTGCGAGACAGCAAACCAGTTTCATAAGCCTCGAGTTCTGCTGGCTTAGCCACGGTCGTAGCATATCCCTCAAACCCGGACATGGGACCGCTGTGCGTATGTGAAAAATTGACAACAATCGCTTCAAAAGGAATACCCGTTATCGAAGCCAACTCACAGCGCAAGCGACTCGTCACATGCCATGTCATCCCAATCATATCAATCGAAATCCAGACCGTGCGATAGCCCTTTTGATCTTCAATAACAACCGCCTGCGCGGCCAGAGGATCGAGCACCTCAGACCCGGGTGAAAACCGCGGACCGCGCCCACCCATTGGCAGCCCCAGTGACGGCGTTGAATCAAACTGCGCCCAACCAGCTTTTGCTGTACGCATTGTGAACCTCTCTTTATTTAACCGGCAGCCCCATAGCGAATCTCGTGATAATCGCGGTCACTCGTAATCGGAACGGGTTTCCCGTCCAGAAATGCCCACTTTCCCACATCACACGCCGAAGCGCGGACAAATCCATTGATATACGAACGCCGCGGCTTATCCGTCGTATTTGGTACCGAACCGTGAACCGTATAAGACGTGAACATCACCACATCACCCGGCATTGCCTCACACGGCACAGCCGATGATATATCCACCTGATCTTCGACTTCTCCTTTTGCATACCGCGTCACCTTCAAATTTCCCAATCTGTGACTGCCGGGCACAACGTGTAAACAGCCATTGGCAATCGTTGCCTCATCCACCACAATAATGGTCTGCACATAATTATTCACCTGATCGCGAAACGCTGGCGTGGGGCGAATATCCTGATGCCATGGAAAGTGAATATCTCCCCCGGGCATCTTGAAATTAATCTGATTGATATACTGCTTCAACGACATTCCGATCAACGGCTTTAACAGCGCGGGAAACTTCGCACTATTCCGAATCTCCTCAAACGCGGGGTGAATGAGAGACGGCCACTGGACTTTTCGCAGATACGGAACAGCCTTTGTGCCAACCATCGGTCTGGGCGTCTGCAAGTGAATATGCACCTCGCGGCCTTTGCCCTGAAGAATTGCATCGGAAAGATCTGTCCGCGCTGCCAGTTCGAGAATATAGTCATACCCCTCACGCAAACGCGCAATCTCATCTCCATCAAACACGCCCTGTGCAATGTGGTATCCCTGCTCTCTAAATGCTTCGACTTCTTTTGTGTTCAGGGTCTTCATTTCATTTTCTCCATGTCGTTTTAACTACCGAATACACCGCATAAGCAGTATAATGGGTCAGTGGTCAGAAATCAAACTGGTTCTGAGATACGACCATCGCGCCTCTCTGGCCCTCAAGGCGGATCCTCAAAATCTCCCTTGAGCCATACGGCCTGGGAGATGAAACGTACGATTTCCCCATATAGAATAAGGAACCATTCAAATGGAACTCATTATCAACTCCAAATTTTTTGCCCAGTATTCTGTGCCTGAACTGGGCGAAAAAGCGATAGAACTGGGCTATGACGGCATTGACCTGTGCGTGCGTCCGGGCCATCCCATTCACGCAGACAATGTAATTGAAGTGTTGCCCAAAGCAGCCGAAGTCTGGCGCAGTCAGGACCTGATCTGCCCTATGGTCACCGCGCCCGTGACACTCGTAGATCCAGACTCACCAGAAATAGAAAATTACTATACCGCCTGCGCCGAAGCCGAAATACCCCGTCTCAAAATCGGATTCTGGAAATATCAGCCCGGCGATGATTACTGGCAAGTTGTAGATGCAGCGCGAAGAGACCTGGCAAAAATTGTGGTCCTGAGTGAAAAATACGGCGTACAGACCTGCTATCAGATTCACAGCGGGCCTTGTCTGGGAAGCAACTGCGCAGGATTGATGCACCTCATTAAAGGTTTTGCCCCGCAATACATGGGCGCATACCCCGATTTCGGACATCTGGCACTGGATGGAGAAGACTGGGCAATGGGATTGGCGATGATTCGGGATTATATCTCAGTCGTGGGCATTAAAGATGCGTATTATCTACCGCAACCGGAAGGTCAAATACCGCGCTATCGTCCCTGCTTCACAAAAGCTGGCGAAGGATGCGTAGATTGGCATCGCTGCCTGGGGTTATTGCACGAAATGGGATTTGACGGACCCTTATCCGTCCACACCGAATACAAATTCGATGAAACCATAATCCGCCAAGTAGGTTACGCGCAAACAACGCCTCCAAATTTGGAAGCATGGGCAAAAGAAGATGCGGCTTATCTGCGGCGGGTTTTAGAAGAAGTTAAATAAATGTGTGAAACACAACATCGTGATCGATCAACCGCTTGTTTTCATACGTAAATTTACCCGAAAAAAACGCATCCTGGTGTAACCACTTCAGAAAAATTTTATCGCCTTCCCAAAGGTTGAGATCGAGCAGTTCTGAGTCGTCAATCCATTTCAGGACACCTTCACTCGAGTCGATCAACTCACCCGTGAACCTCTCCGCAGTAAACACAAAAGCCAACCAGTCATTAATCCCATCAAATTTTGGAAACGTGAGCACACCTCGTAAAGAGGGATTTTGAATCTGCAGACCACTCTCTTCGCGCACCTCTCGAATCACGCATTCCTCAGGCGTCTCGCCCGCTTCCATCTTGCCACCCAGGCCATTCCATTTGCCCTCGTGTATGTCATTTTCCTTTTTCACTCGGTGCAGCATCAGCGTCTTATTCTCATTTTTGACATAGCATAAGGTCGCATTGATCATTGAGGTTTCCTTGATTGAATTAGCGCAACGCCAGTATATGCGCTGCGTCATTCGTGCTGGGAGTCTGAGGCGGATTCGCTGGCCCCGCGGCCAGCAGCCATGTTGCGGATCATCTGGACCACATCGCCAAAGCCTTTGCAGGCGACGGCGATGACAATGCCGTAAAAGAGGACGCTAGCGGCGATAAAGACGAATTGCCAGAAGACTTTCCAGGTTTCGACGTCCATTGCACTACTCCATGTTGCTAAAGTCTAAAGGACGCGGCGGGTGCGAGCGCTGCGTGAGCGAGGCGACGACCAGCATGGCGAGGCCGCCCAGAGCCAGGCTGGTAATTCCGACGAGGTTGGAGTTTTCGACCAGTGGCAACAAAAATTCGGGCACCAGGTGCTGGTTTTCGGTCATAATCAGGAAGTTGAGCGGCACCAGTGCGCCTAAGATCAAGGCGCAGTACGCACCTGGAGTATTGGCCTTTTTCCAGTACAGTCCCAGGGCCACGGTGCCGACGCAGCCGGAGAAGTAGATACTGCCGGTGACGTACATAAATCGGAAGGCCGTCTCGGGAAGCTGGTAGAGCGCGCCGAAAATGGCCAAGAAGGCAGCGAGGATGACGACGATAGCCCGGGTCCAGTAGATCTCGCGCTCGCTCGATAGCCCGCCCCAGGTTCCGTCTGCTTCGCGCTCGCCGCTCGACTTGGCGAGCATGGCCTTGATCGGCGAAACCACATCGCGGACGATGACGCCACTCCAGGCCAGCAGATAGCTGTCGTGGGTGGACATGAAGGCCGCGAACATCCCGGCCATGAGCAGGCCAGCGATGCCTATGGGCAGGATTTTGCCGAGCATTTCGGGCATGGCGTAGTGGGGGTCGAGTTCGGGATTGCCAAAATAGGCCAGTGCCGCGATGCCCCAAAACATCGGCACCATCGCCCGCCCCATAACTGTGGCAGAAGAAATCCAGAACACGCGGCGGGCCACCTTGGGGCTTTCGGCACTCAGCGGCCGCATCATTTCGGGTTGCCAGACCACGCCGACCAGGCCGACGCAGAATAGAAATAAGATCATTGAGATGCCGTAGCCGGGATTGGCTATGGGGTCAAAGCCGATATCACCTTTGTGGATTTGCACGGCCTGGACGAGGTTGTCCCAGCCGAGTTGCGGATGATTGAGAATGACATACGTGCCGAAGAAAAACCCCAGCGCCAGCAGCACGAACTGAGCGAAGTCCGTCAGCACCACCGAGACCATGCCGCCCATCAGCGTGTAGAAGACGACGATGAGCAACATGCCGATCATGACGTAGTTGACGTATTCCTTGTCGAGGCCGGTGAAGCCGACGACGAACTTGCTGCCGAGGATGGGAAAAAGCCCCATGTTGAGGGTGCCGGCGAGAGTGAGGATGATACCGCCGAGCAAGCGCACGCCGCGCGTGTACTTGAGTTCGTAGAATTCGGGCACGGTCATCACCTGCAAATGGCGCAGGCGGCTGACGATGAAGCCCGTGCGGCCGATGATCACGGTGGTAATCAGCGCCATGAGGCCAAAGACGAAGGGCACAAAGCCGTATTTAAAGCCCTCCTCGGCCATGTACATGACCGTAACCAGCCCGAGACCCGTTGAGACCATAGTGGCGACGGCCATGTGGATTTTGAGACCGCGGCCAGCGACGAGGAAGTCGGAGATGCCCTTGATGGCACCGCGCGCCAACGTGCCAGCGACGATGGTGCCGCCGACATAGACGAGAACGATGGCATAGTCAATCCAACTCAGGTGCATGCGTACTCCGGTGGTGATCGCAGGGGCGAAAAATCTAAACAGCCCGCGAATTTATCAACTCAACTTATAGCCCGAAGCGCAGTCACAAACGCACCTGCTACTCGGTCGGCTTGCTCCTCCGTTAAAATCAGGGGTGGCGCCAGTGTAAATACAGGCTCAGACCCGACCATAACATGACTCATCTTCCCGGTAATCACACCCGCGTCTCGAAGCGCACTGCCAAACTTTTTCGTCCTCTCGCTATCCAGTTCCGTCCCATCTTCATTTTGAAGCTCAACTGCGAGCATAAGCCCCAGACCTCTAACTTCTTTGATCAAAGGCGATGACAGTTCTTTGAGCCGCGCCAACAAGTACGCACCCACAGTCTCCGAATTTTCCCACAGCCGTTCCCGGGTCAGAATTTCGAGATTTGCCAGCGCCGCAGCACAACATGCCGGATGACCGCCATACGTGGAAACCTGAGCAAATTCTTTTCCCTCATCCGCCCCTCCCAGAAATGCCGACCAGACCTTTTCGGTAACAGCGCATGCACCCAGCGGCAGGTACCCGCTCGACACACCCTTGGCAATCGTCATCACATCGGGCACAACACCCCAGTGCTCGGCAGCGAACAATTTCCCGGTGCGCCCAAAACCAGTAATCACCTCGTCAAACATCAGCAAACACCCATAGTGGTCGCACACATCGCGCAGAGCGGGAAAATAATCATCTGGCGGGACAAGCACGCCGCCACCACCAACAACGGGTTCTGCAAGAACCGCCGCGACCGTATCGGGACCTTCACGTTCGATAACCCGCGCGATCTCGTCCGCCCCATGGGCATCGTCAGTGGGCAACTCAACGTGGATAAATCCCGGTGCCAGGGGTTCAAACGGCGCGCGTCGCCTCACCTGACCGGTCGCAGACATAGCCCCCATCGTAAAGCCGTGATAGCCCTTATACCGGCAGATAATTTTAAAGCGGCTTTCGCCCGGATGCGTCGCCCTGCCGTATTGTCTCGCAACTTTAATAGCGGTCTCATTAGCCTCTGAACCGCTATTGACAAAAAAGAAATGGTTGAGATCGCCCGGTGACAATTCCGCCAACCGCGCAGCGAGTCGCGCCGCGGGCACATTGATCTGCGTCATGGGATAAAACGGGAGTGTTTTCATCTGTTCATACACAGCTTCGACAATCTCATCCCGACCATACCCCACATTGACATTCCATATCCCGCCATACGCATCGAGATAAGTTTTCCCATCCGAATCCGTGATCTCACACCCATCCGCCGACACAATAACGAGCAAATCGTCTTCGCTCTTACCCTCATATTGCATCAAAGGATGCCATACGTGATGTAAATCCTGCTTGCGAACTTCTCGCAAATCAACAGGTGCAACACCGCTCATCGAGGTTCTCCAGTTTGAAAGGACATCTGGCCTTGTTTTTTTAAAATTCTTTCTATACTTCATGTCGCCGTGTAGGTCAGGAAGTTAATAGACAATTTGATGTTGTAAAAGAAAAATCATCCGCGCCCATCTTGAGCGGGATGATTTTAGGGGAACAACCATGTCTGCACCATCCTTTCTTTCTGAATTAGAAGAAAATATCAGTCGGTTGTCCTTAGATGATCAATTGCTCCTTATTGAGCGCGTAAGCCACCGAATAAGAGAAAATATCTCTGATAAAACAGACGGTGATGCACAGTTAAACGAAATGGCCGCGGATCCCGAAATCCAAGGAGAGCTTCAAAGAATTAAAAAAGAGTACTCAAGAAATATGAACTCTTAAGAATCCCATACTCTAGGCACTTTTCTATAATCAAATCCTTGTTCTTACAATTCTCTAAAACATCATAGTTGTTCTTCAGATCTTGTATTTTGTTAATGGAAATACTGTCTTGATCCAGTTGTTCAATTAGAACAGTGGGAACGAAATAGAGTTCAAATGAGTTACCGTTTATCGGATGAATACCAATGACAACATCTGAAGTTTCTGTTGATTGTCGGTATTTTTTAACGTCAGATATATATTCTCTATCTACACCGCCTCTAGTACCACCGGTAAAGCTAATAGATCGAGTTGCTGTTTTTACTTGAGCGCGGATAATATCTTCGCGTCCAAGTTCTTCATCTGGTCGCACAATGATTATATCGTAAGGTGACAGTGGCAAGGTGACCAATGAAACATTCCCATATTTTTTCATCAGCATTCCAACAACAATATGCTCATGGGCAAAGCCATCTATTGACGCTTGTAGCCCTTTATCTTTACTCATTGCCATGTTTTTTCCTTTCTATTCTTACTTTTTGAGCACCAAAATCCAGTCTGTATTGATGCGTTCCCCTCTTGGGACCTTAATAAAGTGCTTTATGATCTCTGATCCAAAGTAATTTTCAACATCAAACCCGATGTCTTCAGCGAGTGTCATGAGATACTTCCAACTTTCGAATAGCTGACCGCGAATCCGATTATTACCCACAACGATGATGTATCTCCCCTCCTTGCACAAAACCTTGTACACTTCAGCCAGATTCTTTTTCATGTCTTCTAAGTATTTGAACGCAATATAGGCTCTCCTTGGATCTACTTCAAAAATTTTAGAAATGACGGTATCCGCATCCTTTACACCAATCTGATGTTGTACCTGGTAATCACGAGATGAAACACTTTCCGTGCCCACGTTTTTTTTCTTTAACGGCGTCAATGTGCCCTCAGCAAATCCCAACCAATAAATTTCCAGCTGGTGGGTTCTCGGATAATCTACTGCATTGGCGTATGGAGGAGACGTCAATGCCAAATCAAAAACCTCTACATCGTACTTTATATTTCTCGCATCCATGTCCTCTGGGAAGTGAGTCGTTATACCATTGAGATCATTTTGAGAAAATTCTACCATCTTAGGCACATTGACCAGTACAGATTCTGCAAATTTTTTCAGTGCATCAGCAGGACATACCTTTTTGCCCAATGTTTTACGAATCACGGTTCGCGTGCAATTATCGTCGGCATTGGACACTGAGCGGATGATTGAGGAAAAACAAACTTTGAAGAAGTCTTTGATATCCTGACTTGTATCAAGGGAATCAATATACTTTTTTAGATAGGCCAGTTCAAGGGTAATCTCTCGATTGAACCAGTTGTCCCTATATGGGAAGTCAGGTATATCCGATTCTGCAACCAGCGAGGGTTGGTAATTCAAGACTGCCTGTAAAAGAGATTCTTGAGACGATTTGAGTTCTGCCGCATCTAAAGGTGTTACTTTGACTTTTGAAAGGAAGCGGGAAAAGGGATCAACATCAATCCCAACAGAGTTCCGTCCCAAGCGCAGAGCTTCAACATTTGTGGTCCCACTCCCAGAAAAGGGATCAAGTATGCGGTCTTTCTTTTTTGAATATCGTTGAATCAACCAGCGAGGCAATTCTGGAAAGAATTTGGCTGGATACTTGTGCAACCCATGTGTTAGGATACTCTGGTCGTAACTGATAAACAGAAATCTATCCCCATCATTGACGGGTAAATTCACAGGGATATCGCCATCTACCCGAATAATCTCCTCTCCAAACTCATTCTTAATCTTTTTTGTGTTATCCACGAATTGATGTTCAAACAAAAAAGGTTGACCTTCCTGTTGAGATTTTCTTCGTCTGCCATTTTTTTGTGCGACCTTCAGGGATATCGCTGATAAGGAAATGGGATAAAATTCTGTTTTCATTCGATAAACTCCTTATATAGAATTGTTGGGAATCCAATATATCCGGGAATTATATGCTTAAATTACCCAAAGATTCTCGTAGGAGAATAGCTGGAATACTGTGACCAGCCTCTATTTTCTCTTTGATATTCGTTCGGTAAAGCTTGGCGTCCTGCATTATACGAATAAAGGACGGTTTCAAATCGGTATTTATATCTGGTCTTGAGCCATGCATGTGGATAAGTCCACTTTCCCTTTCTTTTTGAACATTAAAGTTTTGCTTATTAAAATCATTTTGCATTCTTCTCATATATGGCTTGGCTCGATTATATAAAGTATCGATGTCAAAAGTTTCATTTTTAAAATAAATGTTTTCATGGGCAGAGCACATCTGAAGAATATTTATATCTAAAACCTCCTGTTTGTGGCGTATTGGTACGTTTCGACGCTGACTATGACCAACCTGATACGAAGTAGGATCATAAAACAACATTAACTTCGTTGGACTGATAGGAAAGAAAACTTGAAGTCCTTTTGCAGGCAATCCCGTACGAGAACCAGGTATCCCAAAAGATGACATAAAATTCAGTAATTGGTTGTATAAAATAACAGGATGATCAGACGTTAAAAATTCTACTTTAGTCTTGTTAATTAACAATTTACTCTTTAAATCTGGAGTCGTCTTTTTCACCCTATCAGAGTAAGCAACAACTATAGAAAATTCCGGGGTATTCCCCTTAAATTCTTCTACGATCTCCTCAAATTCTTCTTTTGTATGTCCATTTATGCGTAATAGATGAGGATTATTTTGTGTAACCGTGCCCTTAAATTGATCTAACATGCTATTTATTTCGTCTGTCATATACTTAGTTCTAAAAAGCTGCGTAAAAATGTATCGCCTTAAGATTTCATAGTTTCGATGCCAGGCGGGAGGCAAAGAGCCGTCCCGATCAATACCTCTAAGGACTTTTGATGCCTGACTTTCAAGATCGCTAAGCGAATTTTCTATATTTTCGCCCTGTTCGTAGAAAAAGTTTTCACAACATTGGCTTTTTAAGCTTGCTGCAGGTACCTTTTTTTTAGATTGGATATTCCACAGCCCGATACTTCTCCCGTCCGGTGAAAAACGCTTTAGATAGAACACAGGAACATAATGCTGTTTTTTCTTTTCGGGCATATATAATAAATCCTATTTCGTTTCCTCATTAGCTCGCGCCAACAAAAGGATGTTTGATGCGGTCAAATGAAGTGCGTATCCTGCGATGGATTCTGGAACGGGGACTACTGTACTTCCTTGTCCATGTCCCGATAGACGATTGCGAACAGTGGGAACGCCCGCCTCTAATGTGCTTCTCAGTGCCGAGAAGTGTGACTGCATGAAAGTTGGAATCAACTGGTGTTTAAACACAGTATCAATCAGACGCTTGGCAGTGTCTGTTTTATTGTAACTCCATCCTCTCTTATCGCAAATCGCCTTGAGACAACTCTCAAATGCCTTGAGACAGTCATTCAGGCATTCTTTGTATCTTCTCTTTCGATAGTGTTCGTGCGCGCTCAGAAATTCTGCATTCGCGCCTTTGTACATCGGGTCGGAAAGCATCGTCAATGCAGGCCTCACGACTTCTGTATGGATCACCTGAGAATCAACTTGAATTATTTTTCCAGATTCATACTGATACCCTACGCCGTGTTCGTTGAACCTATGATTTAGTTCTACAATCGCATCGTCGGGTGAAATCTTCCGGTCACTAAATGCATGAGCATTGTCATAGACGTAGCGATATAGAAATCGAAACGATAGTTCAATGACATCAATAGCCTGTTCTGTTTGCTCTGTCTGAAGTAGGAAGTTGGCAATTGACTCGAAGTCGGAACCATAGGATTCACTAAGTGAGAAGACCCCGTATTCATGGCACAAAGCCTTGTGGATGAACTCACAAGCGCCTTGAGCACCGTAGCTATTGGGATACCCCAAGACATTTTCCAAAATCTGGACAATCTGAACTCTTAATTGTTGAGGAATGTCGTACTGGTACACATCAGGAACTTCGCCCCGCCTTCGCGCCTGTCGCTTCGAAAAAAGATCAACTAGCATCAAAGTTCTCCTTAATTTTGGCCTAATGGGTGCTTATTCTCATTCGTTCCCCATTAGATTGAGTAACACATTTTTTAGGCTCTGGTCTTCACAAATTTAGCACTTTTGACCTCGCGCGCTGATAGGCGCATGCCTTTGGCAGTTTTGCCGCGAACCGCGTAGTCTTCAATCGCAAATTCTTCATTTAGAATACGCAGACGGGGTTTGGGTTTATAGGATACGTGAACCTCGACATCGCGGTCGGTTGTGAGCTTGAGCAAGCGGCATCCCGGCGGCACGAGTTCATATCCCCTATTCAAAATAAATGTGTCCAGCTTACAACGCTTGATACAGGGATAATTGGTCTTCTTATCCCTGTAAATAACCGTGTACACCCGTTCGGAATCGACAAAATCGCAAAATAGCATACCCTTATCCACAAAGAGACGATCGGGTGCCTCGTGCAGAGAATAAGTGCCATTTTTGCGAATCACGAGCACTCGGTCGTATTGCGACACATCCATAAGCGTACTGCCATTGACATCATAACCGAGATAACCCGTCTTCTTATCATAGCGCAACTTGAGATTGCGCTGTGCCACTTCGCGAGCATCCACCTGATCAAAAGAAGTAACCTCAGTACGTCGGGGATACTTGTCCTTGTATTGATCAACCAAATATTCCAGAAAATCAATGGTAAAGCCCGTGATATTATCGAGATTGGCCTTGATCTCCCTGAGCCGCGCGCGCATTTCACGCATCTCTCTTTTTGCTCTGGTGATATCGTAAAGCGAAATGCGTCGAATGGGAATTTGTAAAAGTGTATCGAGATCTTCTGATGTGACCTTGCGCCTGATTGTACTGAGAAAAGGCTCCAAACCCGTGCGTATCGCCTCGTGAATCGCACTGGAATCGGCGACATCCTCAATTGCCTTGTAAACGCGGTTTTCGATAAAAACCTGTTCGAGAGTTCTGGCGTGCAACCTGTCCCGCACCTGACGCTGCTCAATTTTAAGCTCTGCCGTGAGAATATCGACCAATTGGTCGGCATTGTGTTTGAGAATATCGCTAACCGTGGCGATATGGGGGCGATTGTCCTTGATAACGAGAGCACTGACACTGATCGATTGCTCGCAGTCGGTAAAAGCGTAAAGCGCATCCACAGTATCCTTGGTATGCACGCCCCGGGCAAGGCGAATTTCAATTTCGACTTCCTCACCCGTATAATCGCTGATACCCGCGATTTTGAGCTTGTTTTTCCGGGCTGCACCTTCAATCGAAGCGATGAGGGACTCAGACGTAGAGCCAAAAGGCAATTCGCGCACGATAATGCGCTTGGAATTTTTGGTATCGAGTTTCGCACGCACGAGCACCTTACCATTGCCATCGGCGTATTCGGCGACATCGACAAAACCGCCCGTCGCAAAATCGGGAAAGGCCTGAAAATCCTCTCCCTGGAGATAGGCAATTTGCGCCTGCAATAATTCGATCAAATTGTGGGACAACACCCGCGTGGTCATGCCCGGCGCAATACCTTCGGTACCCTGCGCGAGAAGCACGGGAATTTTCGCCGGAAAAACAACGGGTTCGTTATTGCGACCATCGTAGGACTCAATGTATTCGGTAATTTCCGGATTGAACAACACATCTTTGGCGAGCGGGGTCAATCGGCATTCGATATAGCGCGCAGCCGAGGCTTCGTCGCCAGTATAAATATTGCCGAAATTGCCCTGTTTATCGATAAACAGGTCTTTGTTCGCCAGATGAACCAGCGCGCCGTAAATCGACTGGTCGCCGTGGGGGTGATATTTCATCGTCTGCCCCACGACATTGGCGACCTTGTGAAATTTTCCATCGTCCTGTTCTTTGAGCGCGTGTAAAATGCGGCGCTGTACGGGCTTGAGACCATCGTCAATGTCGGGAATCGCCCTATCCTTCACAACATAAGAAGCGTGTTCTAAAAAATACTGGTCAAATAACTTGTCGATATAAGCCATTGTTAGTCCTCTAAATCAAATGCTCCACAATATAATCTCTGCGATCGGGCGTATTCTTTCCCATGTAAAATTCGAGGGTAGTTGGGACCTCGGCGAGCGCGCGCACGCCGACTTTAATCAGGCGCATATCCTCTCCGATGAATTGTCCAAATTCACCTGGAGAGATCTCCCCCAATCCCTTGAAGCGCGTAACCTCGGGATTTCGCAAATCTGCAACGGCCTGATTGCGTTCTTTTTCGCTATAACAATAGCGCGTCTCGCGGCTATTGCGCACGCGAAAAATTGGCGTCTCCAGAATATAGACGTGACCAGAAGTAACGAGTTCTTCGAAATAATTGAGGAAAAAAGTCATCAACAAATTGCGGATGTGGAAACCATCGTAATCGGCATCCGTAGCAATGACCACATTATTGAAACGGAGATTTTCAACACTGTCTTCAATACCCAAAGCCGTCATGAGATTGTAGAGTTCTTCATTCTTGTAAATCGCGGCTTTTGTTTTCCCAAACACATTGAGAGGCACGCCCTTCAGACCAAAAATAGCCTGAGTCTCCACATCGCGGGCAGCAACCATAGACCCGGCAGCAGATGGACCTTCGGTGATAAAAATAGTAGATTCATCACCGCGTTTTTTATCGCCCTTGTGATATTTACAATCCTTGAAATGCGGGATTTTGATGGAAACCTTGCGGGCGACTTCCTTTGCCTTTTTCTTGACATCGTTGAGTTCTCGGCGCAGGCGCTCATTGTGGTTGATCTTCTCCTGAAGTTTTTGCGCCGCCGTGGTATTCTTGTGCAAAAAATCGACCACAGCACTGCGCGTTTCAGAAACAATCCACGAGCGCACTTCGGTATTGCCGAGTTTGTTTTTTGTTTGCGACTCAAAAACGGGTTCTTTGAGCTTGACCGCAACAGCGCCATTGATGGATTCCCGCACATCCACGCCGCTGTAATTCTTCTTGTAAAACTCATTGACGCCTTTCAAAATACCCTCTCGAAAAGCACTTTGATGCGTGCCACCGTCAATGGTGTATTGTCCATTTACAAAAGAAAAATAGTTTTCCCCATAATTGGACGTATGCGTAAATGCAAATTCGAGATATTGCCCCTTGTAATACGCGGGTTCGTAAAGCGCCGAATCATCGACCTCGCGGCTGAGAAAATCGAGCAAGCCGCGCCTTGAGACGAATTTCTGTTTGTTAAAAACGAGCGTGAGACCGCTATTGAGGCAGGCGTAGTTCCACATGCGGCGCTCGACGTATTCGAAATTGTAATCGTATTCGTCAAAAATCTCAGAATCGGGCGTGAACTCAAAAAGGGAGCCATCTGGTTCCCGAGTCCTCCCCTTTTTTTCGGAAATGAGCTTCCCACGCGTAAAGCGGGCTTCGGCGTACCTGCCATCGCGATAGGCCACCACACGAAAATCCGTAGAAAGCGCATTGACCGCTTTGCTACCCACGCCATTGAGACCCACGCTAAATTGGAAAACATCGTCGTTGTATTTGGCACCGGTATTGATCACAGAAACGCATTCGACAATTTTGCCGAGCGGAACACCGCGCCCATAGTCGCGCACACTGACGTGATTGGCGTCAATAGTCACATCGATTTTTGTGCCAAAACCCGAAATAAATTCATCGACGGCATTATCCACTACCTCTTTGAGCAAAACGTATATACCGTCGTCGGGATCAGTACCCGAGCCGAGCCGCCCAATGTACATACCCGTGCGCAACCGAATATGCTCGAGCGAAGAAAGGGTTTTGATCTTACTCTCGTCGTAATTATGGGCGCCATTTTTCTTGCCATTGGCTTTCCCATTGGCCTTCGGTTGCGAGAGCAAATCGAGTTGCGTAGTGTTGGAAGTGCGCGATTTTATTGCCGTTGCCATAATATATTCCTACCCTTGTTTGGAAGGTGAAGATAACAGAAAAGACATGCGGGGAAGGAAAAACAAAGTATAGCGCATCAAATCAGGGGAGGAGAATAAGAGGTGATATAATATAGTGACTATATGTGCATCTATCAAGGGCAAATCTGAGATTGCGAAATACCGCAAAGATCGGTTTATTATCGAAAAGCACTCTCCGCAGATGAACGCAGAAAAAACGCGAGTAATTTGAGCGTTTTACGCAGATGAAAGGCTTCTGATCATGCAAAACGTCTTATTCATCCTCACCGACCAATGGCCTGCATGGGCATTTGGTTTTCTCGGTGCCGACATACCCACGCCGAATATTGACCGCCTATCATCCGAAGGCACGGTATTCACAAATACTTTTACATCCTGTCCCCTCTGCACACCTGCTCGGGGCACATTGCTCACGGCTCGCTGGCCGCATCAAAATGGCGTTTACGACAACCAATCCGTCGGCTATTCCCTCCAGGAATCCATGCCACGCCATCAAAAAACCTGGATTGACGAAGCCGTGCGCCTCGGCTATCACGTCGGTTACTACGGCAAGTGGCACCTCGGGCATATCAACCCGGAAAAACGCGGCGCACACGGCTTTGATCCCAATATCGAAATACACTCAAAGCCATACCACCCACAAACAAATGATCACACCTACGAAAAGACCGTTGCCAGCTACGCCAACCAAACCAAAAACCTCATCAAAGGACGCGCGCCATTTTGGGGGGAATCACCGCAGCCAAAAGAAAATATCCAACCCTTCCCCACCATAAACAAAGGCGTAAAATTTCTCGAAACGTGGACGCAGAGCCACCAAAACAAACCCTTCTTTCTCACCGTATCTTCTGCACCGCCACACTTTCCGCATCACCTGCCCGAAGAATACGTCAAACTCGCCCAGGAACTCCGCACACGCGTCGAACTCCCTACAAACCTGAGCGACAACTGCAAGGGACGACCCTGGTTCCATTCGACACCCTGGTGGGGATGCATGGACACCGCCCCGCTCGACGAAGAAGAATGGAAAACCGTCATCGCCTATTCCCACGCACACATCACAATGGTCGATGAAGCCATCGGGCGCATACTCAACGCCTTAGACCGCCTCGACCTCGGCGACACCACAACCGTTGTCTTCACATCTGACCACGGCGACATGGAAGGCGCACACAACCGATTTGACAAAGGGGCTTATTTTTACGAAGAAGTCTGGCGCATCCCGCTCATCATTCGCGCGCCCAACACACCACCTGCAACCCAGGACGCTTATGTCTCATTGCTCGACATCGGCGAGACCCTCTTTTCTCTCATCTGCGCAGAATCATCCGCTGACCAACCGCGAGAGGGGCGCAACCTCCTCCCACTCGTCGGGACACAAAACCGCCCCCCAGACTGGCAGCAAATCGCACATGGCGTTTACTACCGCTACAACGGTTACAGCTTTGAAGTGCGTGCCATTCGCAACGAACGATACAAATACGTGTGGAATCCGCAAGACACCGACGAATTTTACGACCTGCAAACCGATCCACACGAAATGAAAAACCTGAGTGGGCTACCCCACATATCAACCATAGAAAACGATCTGCGCGATCAACTCATGACCTGGCTGCACAGCATCGGCGACAACCTGCCAAACCGACTTGACACCTTATTGCCCGCCGGTACAATCATCGCGACGGGAAAACGTGGACCGTAACCCCTAACCCACTTCGTTATTCACCGCCTGAACCAGCGCGCGCATATAGGCAATCGAATACGCCACCCCCGCGCGATGGCCTCCCAGAATCTGCGGGATATGATCCGGAATAATCGCCCCGTCAAACGCCACCTCCCGCAGAGCTTTCATCACCGCATGCATATCCTGGTATCCATCATCTATTAAAGTCTCTGCCCACGGCTCTGGCATCGGATTTGAAACATTGCGAAAATGCACCTTAAACAACTTCTTGCGGCTGGCAAAATAGTGAATAGCCTCAATCACATCCACGCCCATGCCTTCTTTACCCCCTTCAAGCCAGCACCCCACGCACAAACAAACCCCAATATTTGGACTATCTGCAATATCCATCGCCTGCTTGTACCCCTTAAAATTGCCAAACATACAGCGCGGAATCCCGCCCAGAGGATACACGGGGGGATCATCGGGATGAATACCGATATAAACGCCTGATTCTTCGGCAACAGGCGCGACCTTGCGAATCATATATTCGTAATTCTCCCAAAGCTCATCCTCGCTATATACCCGCCCATGGGTCAATTTACCTTCAAAAATCTGACCGTCCCAGTGCCCTGTGGCATTCTCGATATCGAGCGTCCGCGCATCCATGCCCCCGCGCCGCGTTGTGCGCCCCGAACTCCAAATCCCATTACCCATATGTGCATACGTATTGTACGGAATACCCGCCTCGCCCAGATTGCGAATAAAAGTGATAAATTCCTCGACCTTCTCATCGCGCCCCGGCAAATTCAGGGTCACTTCGGGCATATTGTGTACACTGCGATTGGCAATGCGATAAATCTGCAAACCGTATTTTGCAAACCTGTCTTTCAACGCCCTGTAATAATCGGCATTCTGGTTCTCCTGGTCGTCAACGCCGACCATCATCCATTCCACGCCGAGTTGCTGCATAAATTGCAAATCTTCATCGCTCGCACTATCTGACGTCTGCGCCGCAATCTGAATACCCGAATACGACGAATAAAATCCCGGCACAGCTTTAAGCGCGTAAGATCGTTCTGCTTGAGTTGCCATAACTATTCCTTTCTGTTCAACCACGCGTCGAACTTCACTGCCAGTGTTTATCGGCAAAACCCATATACCGATCCCAATCGTAATCCGTCACTGCGTGTCCACCTGCGCGAATATGATACCCAATGCGACTCATAATCGGCTCGTGAACACGCGGCATATTTTCAGCAACCAGGCCATCTGTTCCCAACAAACGATAAACCGCATCCGCGTGTTTCGCACCCAAAAACTCCCCCTTTGGATCCGCCCAATTATCTTCTTCTGCACTGGCAACATAAACCGGGCGAGGCGCCATCAGAGCAATGAGCAAATGCTGGTCAATGGGCAAATCGTCCTCGCGCTCATTATACCGCTTAAAATTATCGCAAAACCAGTGTGGAAAACTGGTATTAATCCGCCCCACTGTTTCGCCATATCGACGGCGGGAAAGCGCTGCGCCTCCACAACCCGAATTATTTGAAATCACAAGGGCAAACCGCTCGTCTTGTGCGCCAGCCCACAACGCCGTCTTGCCCAATCGCGAATGCCCCATCACGGCAACCCGAGCGTGATCAATCGCCTCATCGCTCTCAAAATAATCCATCGCCCTCATCAATCCCCACGCCCACGCGCCAATAGCCCCCCAGTCATCGCCAGTATTTCGCCTGTCAAAAAGCGGATGCACGCCATTTTGAAACCCATCATCATAATCCGGGTCCAGATCGCCGCAATAAATCGTAGCCAGACCGTAACCCCTTGCCAAAATCCTCCCCACAGGCCACCTGTTTGCAGCCGTACCGCGCGCTGCTTCCGTCGCCCGATGATCCAAAACCCCCTCCGTTTTCGGACGCATCCACCGCTCGGACAATGTAATTTGGGGATCGGTATGAACAGTGTGATTACCCCCAAAATTCAATCCCACAAACAACGGCAAAGGTCCATCAGCGTATTTTGGCAAAAAAATTAAAATATCCATTCGCGGCTCCGCATCTTTAGAAAAATAAATGCGAACTTCCTTACAAATCCCGTCCAACGCATCCCCATTCACAAACCGCGTCTCAAAATGCATGTCCGCCGTAGCACCCGGCATCTTGCCATACACCTGCGTTTCAAACAAAGACAAAATCTCTGCCCGCCGTCTTTCCCACAAAGCAGCATCTTCGACCTTTGTTCCATCTCCAAAAATCAACGGATCGGGCAATGTGTAATCGGGCACCTTGTCTTCATCGTAATTCGCGACAAATTTAGCCATCGTGTTTTCGCTCCTTTTTTAACTCTACCGCCTCGCCATACCCTTCGTAAAAACCTTTCCCTGTATAATCTTGTGCGCGGCCTGTCCTCCATACATCCTGAACCTCGCAAACGCCTGTCTGCATTTCGGGCATTTCATATCCCCCCGGGTATGGTCTTCGGCAATCCGCTCCACCATGCACTTCACCAATCCGCCTCGCCCACCCTTGCGGTATTTGTACAGCAGGGTTCTACATTTCGCACAAAAAATTGAAATGGTTCGAATATCTTTGCGTGCCATAAGAAAGTATGAAGTGTGAAGTGTGAAGTCCCCGCCCTCCAGTCCCTTCCATAATAACCCCAATATCACAAAATCACAAACACAACCCCATGCGTTTGACACCTCTATTCGGGCATCGTATATTAACGCGCATTCTAAACACGGAGTACAAAATGGCTATATCGCAACCCGATCCCCAAATTCAACCGACCGAATCGCCGCGTATTACCGGGCGATCCATCCTCCTCGGCCTGCTCACCGCTGGCCTGATGGCCTATTCTCAAAATGTCCTCGAAATCGTACTCCATGCGGGATCAATGGTCAAATCCAGTTTTCCCGTCGCCCTCATCCTGGGATTTCTCCTCTGGGTCGTGATCAACATGATCATCGCCCGGATCGCGCCTCAATCTGTGCTCTCGCGTCACGAAATGATGGTCATCTTTGCCACCATGTGGATTGTGGGCATGATGCCCGGCGTCGGCTGGATGGGATATTTTATCGGCGCATTGCCCGCACCTTACTTTTTTGCATCGCCGGAAAATCGCTGGGCAGAATTGTTCTTAGATGAACTGCCCCACTGGGCATTTCCCGAACCCACGCCCTGGATCATGGACCGCTTCTACTTCGGCCTGCACACGGGCGAAGTTGTCCCCTGGACGGGTTGGATACCATCCGTCTTATGGTGGTTCTCTGGCGTACTGGCCTTCATGGCCGCCGGATTTTTTGTCATCGCCATTTTTCATCGCCAATGGGCAGATGCCGAGCGCTTGACCTATCCACTCGTCAACTTCCCCATGGACCTCATGGAGGGCTTTGGCGAAGGCCGCGCACTGCCCAAAATTTTCCGCGACCCCGTCTTCTGGGCCGGCTTTGCCTGGACCGCGGGCATCATTGGGTGGAACATCATCAACTTCTGGTTTCCCAACGTCCCCCGCATCACGCTCTTCGACAGCATCAACACCAAATCCATGACTGTAGCACAGAGCTTCCCCCCCGTCTATTTGCGCGTCTTGCCCCTGGTCATTGGCCTCGGATATTTGTGTAGCCTGGATCTTCTGTTCAGCTTCTGGTTCTTTGGCCTCTTCGCCGTAGTCAAAATGGGCGTCATCAACCGCACCGGTTTCACAGTCGGGTTAGAAGGACAAGTTGCCAAAGGCGGAGAAATCGTCAACCTCGAAAGCCACGGCGCGATGACCGTGCTCGTCGTATGGTCTGTATGGATCGCGCGACGACACCTGATACATGTGGCGAAAACCGCCTTAAAAGGCAACCGCGGCGATGGACCCATCTCCTACCGCTTCGCCGTTATCGGCCTGATCATTTCCGTGTTGTACCTCTGCAGCTTCTTCATATCCCTGGGCATGTCGTTCTCTCTCGCAATTGTCCATCTACTAATGATGTTCATCGCGTATTTTGCGACCTCCAAATTCATTGCCGCCAGCGGATTTGGGTATCTATTCCCCGTGTGGATCAAAGGATCGGGCTTTGTCAACGCAATCCTCGGCACAGCCACCCTATCGACCCGCGAAATGACCGCAATGCACCTCGTCAACAGCGGCGTATTCTACGGCGGCGGACGCATACAAACCATGCAGGTATTGCCCCACCACTTCAAAGCCATGGACGATGTACCTGCAGAACGCGGCAAAAACTGGACAAGTGGCGTCGTCTTTCTCGCCTTCACCATGGGCTTCTTTGTCTGTGCCGCCACCATCATCTACTATTGTTATCGCGACTCCGCGCTCTTCCTGCGTTCCTGGACACTCTGGGAAGGACCCCTGGGAATTTTTGGCGGAATTGGGCGCGCATTGGGCGAAACCGAAAAAACATCTTTCGATCCCCAAAAACTCGGCATCTGGCTCCTGGGCGCGGGAATAGCCGCATTATTGGCTGGCCTGCGCACGTGGTTCCCCCGCTGGCCACTACATCCCCTCGGCCTCGCATTTCAATACACAACAGGACCGCGCTATTACGCCCTGAGCATACTCATGGTCTGGGCAGCCAAACTCCTCATCGTTCATTTTGGCGGTCCCCGCCTCTACGAACGCGCAAAACCCTTCTTCTACGGCACAGTAATAGGCTATTGCACCGGCATTGGCGTCGGAATGGTCATAGACCTCATCTGGTTCCCCGGCTCGGGACACGGCTTCCACAATTTTTAATATTCAAACGAGAAATTGAGGATGGGTGCAAAAATAAAAATTGTACTCACTATCATCGCCTTATGCACGGTACCGGCATCGGCGCAACGCATTGCACCGGACGAATCGTGGCGCACGCTCGATACAGAACATTTCCGCGTCACTTTTCCCGCGTACCTCGAAGACCTGGGACGCAGGGCAGCGGAGCGTGCAGAATGGGCGCACGCCCGGCTATCTGAACAGTTCATCGACGCACCACGCGGAATAATCGATCTTGTACTAACCGATCACATCGACGTCTCGAATGGCTACGCGAGTGTGCGTCCCTCAAACCGAATCACCATCTACGCCCGCCCACCGATTGACTCTTTCGGACGTGCTTATTACAACGATCGGCTGGAAAACGTCATCGTACACGAACTGACGCACATCTTCCACATTGACCGCCCGGGCCGCTATAGCTTGTTGCACAAACCATTTGGACGCGTACCGTCCCCCTACATCTCATTTTCTCCAATCGAACGCCTGCCAGTCCCGGCTTTTACAATCCCCGCACGCGCTACCCCTCGGTGGGTACGCGAAGGAATCGCCGTCTGGTACGAATCCGCCCTGACTGGCACCGGACGCACTCTTGGAACATTCCACAAAATGGTACTGCGAACAGCAGCTCTCGAAGGGCGGTTCGAGTCCATCGGTCAGGCGGGTGGCAACTCGCCTCAATGGCCGGGTGGCACGCGCGCTTATGCTTACGGATCGCTCTTCTTCGAACACCTGATACAAAAATACGGGCGCGATCGCATGATAGCCTTCGTCGAAGCAGTGGAAAACCAGTGGATCCCCTACCGCCTCGATGCCGCAGGTCGCAGCGCCTTTGGCGCCACCTTGACGAATGAGTGGAAAGCGTGGGCAGATACACAGCGGGCAGCTGCGGCGGAACTGGACACCCGCCTCGCCAGATTCGGTGCAATCACCGAGCCACAGGCAATAACCCCCGGTGCTCGCTATGCATACCACCCAAAAGTATCGCCCGATGGCAAAACACTGTACTACATCCGATCAGATGGACGGTCAGATGCCAAACTGGTATCAACCAGATTAGATGGCAGTGGTGAATCGACCGTAGCCCTGACCAATGGCAGCACCACATTTGCCTTCACCCCCAATGGGGACATCGTCTTCGCGCAATATGAATTTGCCGGTCCCCACCGCAGATTTAGAGACCTCTACCGCGTAACGCAGGTCAATCGTGTACGACGCATAACAACTCGCGCCCGCTTAACCGCCCCATCGGTCAGTCCCGCAGGCTGGGCAGTTGCAGTCGCCGAAGGAGGAGGAACCAGCGGGCTGGCACGGGTCAACCTCAACAGCGGTGCCATCGAAATGCTGGTCCCCCCCGATCCAGACACCCACTGGGCGTACCCGGCAATCTCACCCGATGGCCAATGGATCGCGGCGACCCGCTGGACTCAGGGGTACCACGACATCGTCCTCCTCAATGCACACGGCAACCTCATCTGCGAAGTGACCCGCGACCGCGCCCTCGACTTCGCCCCATCATGGAGTGCCAACGGGCAGTGGCTAGTCTGGGCTTCCGACCGCAGCGGCATCTCAAACGTGCTGGCAGCAAAAGTCGATAACGGGCAAGTCTCGCCTCCCGTCATGCTGACCAATCTCCGCACAGGGGCGGCGTACCCCAGCGTCGATCCGTCGGACCGCTGGCTCTACTTCTCGGCTTACCATGTCGATGGCTGGGAGATCGAACGGATTCCATTCAAACCCATTGCTGCACCACCCGCGCCTCGCGCGGACTCGACACACACCACCGCCGAGGTCGCCAACAGATCACGCGGACGCGCAGAAGGACCGGTACGCGCCTACTCGCCGCTTGCGACCCTGCGGCCCTACTACTGGGAACCCATATGGAATTACCCTATCGCAGTACCCGCTCACCGCAAGGGAGAAACGGCAATACGCCGCACTAAAATACTCGGCACATCCATCGGCGCTCGCACCTCAGGGATCGACCTCGTGCGCCGGCACGAATACGAAATCGGTGCCCGCATCTACCTGCCAGTTAGATCGTATTCTGACGAAAGAGCAGCAGGCGATTTGTCTTACCGCTACAACGGGCTGGGGAACCCCTCGCTCGGATTATCACTATCGCAGGACTGGGATGAAGACGGCGCCAGATTATACCAGGAGAGTACCGATGCCCCAACCGAAACCTTTTTCGTCCTCGAGCGAGAACGCCGCGCTTCAGGATCAATGACGCTGGTAAAGCCAAAGGCGCGAAGCAGTGTCTCACTCACAGTCTCTGGCGGACTCGTGCGAGAGGATCGAGAAGTACTGGACTCCGCGTTACGGAAAACCCATCGGTTTCGACTCGATGATCCGCGCAATACCCTGGGCGAACTATCGGTGCGTTTCTCCGCCACCAATGCGCGATCATCCGCCTTTCAGATGGGACAGGCGACCGGCACATCGTTCTCCGTTCGCGTCAGGCGACGCCACGACCTCTCGCCCGCCTCAAACGACCGCTCGGCAGATGACATCAGAGGCTCCATCAAGACCTATGCGCGACTACCACACTGGTTTCCGGGTCGCCAATTCGCAGCACCCGTCCTGGCACTGCGCGCGAGTGCTGGCGCATCTCGGGGACCGGGCAGCGACGACAGCTACTTCGACATCGGAGGCACTGAGTCAATCATTTTTCCGGCACGAGGATACGAGACATCTACGCGGTCGGGACGGCACGCCTGGTCCGCATCCCTGGAATACCGCGCCCCCCTCGCATTAGAGAATCGCGGCCTGCGGGCGTGGCCGATACACTACAACCGCATCTTCTGGACATTCTTCGCCGACGCCGCCAACACCTGGAACACATCGCAGTCGCGCCCACTCCTCTCGGCTGGCACCGAGATTATCATCGACTATTACGTCCTCTATTCGGCAATCCGCTACCGCCTCGGCGTAGCATACCGATTCACCGATCCAGAGGGCGTCGGCTACTACGTCCGCCTCGGGACTTCATTCTAAGCTAATCCCGCAACACTGGCGTGTGTTTTTATCTCATTGACAATACCACCAAAAACTATTTTCTTTTTTTAGCTACTATCGAAAAAATAAAAATCGCAGAGGAGTTTGCTCGTGGCGTTTCAGAATCAATTTGATTATCACGGTCCCACGCGCCTCATCATGGGGCGAGAGACTATTGGCAACATCCCCCAAATTGTAAATGAAAAACAGGTAAAAAAGGCACAAATCGTCACCGACAGGGGCCTCGTCCAGGCAGGCGTTGTCGCGCGTGTTACAGAAATACTCGACAAATCGCACATCGCCTACAGCATCTACGACGGCGTTGAACCCAACCCTCCCATTCGCAACGTCAAGGATTGTGCCGCGCAATACCTGTCGGAAAATTGCGATTTCCTGCTCGCCATTGGCGGGGGATCCTCAATGGACGTAGCAAAAACCTCGGGCGTACTCGTCAATCACGGGGGAAAAATCACCGATTATTTTATCGGCGAAAAACCCGTTCCCGGTCCCATCCCCTTTCTCCTGTGCATCCCCACCACCTATGGCACAGCCAGCGAAGTCACGCCCTTTGCCGTCATTACCGACGACAACCACTTCAAAGGCACCGTCGCAGGTCCCCATGTCATTCCCGATGTGGGCATACTCGATGCCGATATGGCCGTCGCATTGCCACTGCCCATAGCCGCAGCGACCGGAATGGATGCCTTGACACACGCCATTGAATCCTACGTGTCGCTCATGTCCAACCCCATCTCCGAAGGCATGGCCCTGCACGCCATCCGCCTCATCTCGCAAAACCTGCGACAAGCCGCGTACAGCGACCACAACCATGAAGCCACGCAAAACATGATCATCGCCAGCACCATGGCCGGGTTCGCATTCTCACAAACTCGCCTGGGAAACGTACATGCCATGTCACATCCAGTCGGTGGTCACTACGGCGTGCCACACGGCATTGCCAACTCGATCTTGCTCACCCGCATCATGACCTACAATCGCTATGCCTGCCCGGAGAAATTCGCCGACATTGCCGCCGCCATGGGCGAAGATGTCAATGGATTGGGCGCTGTTGACGCATCGGTTCTCGCCGTTGAAGCCGTGCAAAACCTATCTGACGACGTGGGTATTCCCGCCACATTGGGCGAAGCCGGTGCAAAAACCGAAGGCATCTCTATCATGGCCGAAGACGCGATGAAAAGCGGCAATATTCAGGTCAACCCGCGCAAAACAACGATAAAAGACGTAATCGCCCTTTACGAAGAATCCATGTGATAGAAAATCACAACAGGAGGATAAACCATGCCGACTTACCCACAAATGTTCCGCATTCGCCAGCACTTCGACGCTCCTCGCGTCGATGACATCGCCGGCACTGTGCGCGATGAAATCGCAAAAATCAATCCCAGTTCTGTGATCAAACCCGGTCAAACCGTCGCCATAACCGCGGGTAGCCGCGGCGTCGCCAACATCGACACCATCATCAAAACCATCGTCGAAGAAATGAAAGCCATTGGCGCTGTTCCCTACATCGTACCCGCAATGGGATCGCACGGCGGAGGCACAGCCGAAGGACAAACCGAGGTCCTCGCCGGATATGGCATCACCGAAGGCACAATGGAATGTCCAATCAAATCGTCGATGGACGTCGTCCAGATCGGTGTATCGGATTTTGGCATGCCCATCTACTTTGACAGACACGCATCTGAAGCCGACCACGTCATTGTGGTCAACCGAATTAAACCGCATACGGGATTTGCCGGCGAAATTGAAAGCGGACTGATGAAAATGATGCTCATTGGCCTGGGCAAACACAAAGGCGCCTCGGTATATCACCGCGCCATCATCCACCATTCCTTTGACAAAATCGTGCGCTTAGTCGGCAAAGTCGTACGCGAGGAAATGCCCATCACCTTTGGCGTAGCCACTCTTGAAAACGGCTATGACGAAACCGCACGCATCGAAGCCATTCCCGCGGCAGACTTTGAAGAACGCGAAAAAGTGCTTCAAGCCAAATCCAAAGAGTGGTGTCCCTCACTGCCCTTCGATGATGTCGATCTCCTCATCATCGACGAAATGGGCAAAAACATCTCCGGCTCGGGCATGGACACCAACGTCATCGGGCGCAAGCGCAATGACCGCCGCGCAATGGGCGACGAAACCCCGCGCGTCTTGCGCATCTTTGTGCGCGACCTCACCGAAGCCACGCACGGCAACGCCACCGGCATCGGCATGGCCGAATTTGCCACCCGGCGCCTCGTCGATAAAATCGACTATCACGCCACCTATACCAACGTCATCACCGGACAACACGTTTCAGCAGGTGCGGTCCCGCTGCACTGTGACACAGACGCCGAAGTCCTCGACATCGCCCTCGAATCCATTGGTCTCATCGCACCGGAAGACGCCCGCGTACTCTGGATTCCCAACACGCTCGACCTGGGTGAAGTCGAAGCATCTGAAGCCTATCTGGCACAGGCCGACATCCGCGACGACCTCGAAATCCTCACCGGACTGCGTACCCTCGAAACCGAAGCCGACGGCAATCTGCCACCCATAGAAGCCTACCGCGACCGCGTACCCGAATCCGTTTTCGCAGATTAAGAGAGGATATTCACAACCTTTCTAATGTCCGATCTCCTGCTCAAAAACGGTCGCATCATCGACCCGGCTAACAACCTCGATGAAATAGCCGATCTGCTCATCCAGCGCGGTCACATCGCGCGCATTGAACCGCATATCGTCGCAAGTGCCGAGGCCATCGATGTCTCAGACCAGATCGTCGTACCCGGCCTCATCGATATGCATGTCCACCTGCGCGACCCGGGCTTTCCAGAAAAAGAAACCATCAAAACCGGATGTGAAGCCGCTGCTGCCGGAGGCTTCACATCTGTGGCCTGTTTGCCCAATACAGAACCGCCGATGGACAGCCCGGAAATTGTCCAATATATCGCCCAACAGGCAAAATCGGCAGATGCCCGCGTGTATCCCATCGCCTGTGCAACCGAAAAAATGCAGGGCGAAAAACTCACCGACACCGACGCCCTGCTCAAAGCAGGTGCTGTTGGATTTTCCGACGACGGCCTCCCCATTGAATCCGAAACCCTGATGCGCCAACTTCTGGAGCGCGCAGCCGCCAACGATTTTGCGGTTTATCCGCACTCTGAAGTCTTTGAACTCACGCGCGGCGGGCACATGCACGAAGGCGCGGTCTCCCGCGAACTCGGCCTGAAAGGCATGCCCGCCGAAGGCGAAGCCGCCATGAACACGCGCGACATCGAACTCGTGCGCCAAACCCGGGGGCGTCTCCACATTCTGCACCTCAGTGTCAAACGCGCCGCCGAACTCGTGCGGAAAGCAAAAGCAGAGGGCCTGCCCGTCACCTGCGAAGCCTCGCCCCATCACATCGCATTGACCGATGAAGATGTCCGCATTCTCGGCGCGGCAGGCAAAATGAGTCCGCCACTGCGTTCCTGTGAAGACCGAGAAGCCGTAATCGCTGGCTTACAGGATGGCACCATTGACGCACTCGCCACAGACCATGCGCCCCATACGATAAAAGAAAAATTGGGTGCATTTACCAATGCACCCAATGGCATACTCGGACTCGAAACCGCTGTCGGCGTCATCTTCACCAAACTCGTCCACACCAACCTGCTCCCCCTTTCAGATACAATAGCCAAACTCACCATAGAACCCGCGCGCATCCTCGGCATCGAAGGCGGCAGCCTCTCCCCCGGCAAACCCGCTGATATTACGGTCATCAATCCCAATCCCGAATGGATTGTAGATGCCAATCAGTTCAAATCCAAATCGCGCAACACGCCCTTTCACGGATGGACATTACAAGGTCGGGCCACAATAACGATACTGGGTGGTCGGATAACGTACAAACAGTAAAGGAACAACATTCATGGAAGCGATTCTCGCATTGGAAGACGGCACCATTTTCAAAGGCAAATCCTTTGGCGCAGAAGTCGAATGCGAAGGGGAAGTCGTCTTCAACACCAGCATGACGGGATATCAGGAAATCCTCACAGACCCGTCTTATAACAGCCAGATCGTAACCATGACCTATCCACTCATCGGCAACTACGGCATCAACCCATCCGACTTTGAATCGCAAAAACCCCAGGTCTCTGGCTTTATAGTCAAAGAATACTGTCCATACCCCAGCAATTGGCGATCGACCATTGCCCTCGGTGACTTTCTAAAAGAACACAACATACCCGGCATTGAGGGCATTGACACCCGCGCCCTCGTGCGGCATATCCGCCGTCAAGGCGCAATGAAAGGCGTGCTGTCAACCATCGATCTCGATTCTGACAGCCTCGTCCAAAAAGCGCGCGACTTCCCCGGCCTGGTCGGGCGCGACCTCGTACAAAACGTCACCTGTACAGAACCCTACCACTGGGACGAGGGCCTTTGCGATCTCAAAATCGGTCAGACCAGACACCTGCGGCAAAACGCCAGATACCGCGTGGCGGCTTACGACTTTGGCATCAAACACAACATCTTGCGCTACCTCGTTGACCGCGGCTGCGATGTAACCGTTTTTCCCGCTGACACGCCCGCAGAGCAACTCCTCGAAATCGATCCCGACGGCATCTTTTTATCCAATGGACCGGGCGATCCAGAACCCGTGACTTATGCAGTCAAAAACATCCGCAAATTGATCCGCGAACGCCCCACCTTTGGAATATGTCTGGGGCATCAGCTTCTCGGCCTGGCACTGGGTGGAAAAACGTACAAACTCAAATTTGGTCACCGGGGAGCCAACCAGCCCGTGCAACACGCCAGCACGGGGAAAGTCGAAATCACCGCACAAAATCACGGTTTCTGCGTCGATCTCACCACCCTCGACCAGGAAGTCGTAGCACTCACCCACATCAACCTCAACGACAACACCCTCGAGGGCCTGCGCCACCGCGAACTACCCGCCTTCTCCGTTCAATACCACCCCGAAGCCTCCGCTGGCCCTCACGATGCCGATTATCTCTTCGATGAGTTTGCAAAATTGATGGACAAGGCGAAATAACCACAGGACTAAAACCGTCATGCCAGTACAAATCACCATAGAAGACGTCCCGGAAGATGTACACGACGCGCTTGCTATCCGCGCCGCCCGCCAACGCCAGTCCATGCAGGCATTTCTCCGCGAAGAGTTGGAACGAATCGCATCGCGGCCCTCGGTTGAAGAGTGGCTGCACAGAGTTCGCGAGCGCAAGGAAGCGACGGGAACCCGCGTCCGGCCTTCGAGTATTCTAAATGCTCGTGATGTGGATCGAATGTGATGGTCGTCGTTGATGCATCTGTAATCGTCTCGACACTTGTGGACGTGGGCCGTGAAGGCCAGTGGGCGGAAGCGGCTGTTGCAGATGGGATACTGATCGGTCCAGAGTTGATATTGGTCGAAGCCAGCAATATTCTGCGCCGATTGGAACAAGCTGGTGAAATCTCGCAACAGGAGGCCACGAATGCCTACGGAGACCTGCTACAACTCGACTTGGAATTATTCCCCTTTGCACCCTTTGCTAAGCGCGTATGGGCATTGCGGAACAATTTGACCTGTTACGACGCTTGGTACGTGGCCTTGGCCGAAGAGTTCGATTGTCCCTTAATAACTCTGGACAAAAGGCTCAGCCGTGCCAGTGGCCCTAAGTGTGAGATCGTTATCCCGCCTTGGGACGAACGAGAAGAAGGTGTTTATGAAAGTAACTCTCACTAACTGACGCTGTTGGAATTTTTGCGCGGGAAGGAGTTCAATGTATATGTTGGAGAGAACGAATTGATTGACAAGCCTCGTATCTATCTCTACTCTCCAAAATTACGACCAGATCAACAAGATTGGTCATTTTCTGACTAAATGCTACTGGATACGGAGGAACCACAATGTTGGAAACAAGCTTTCGCGAACTGCTCGCTAGAACTATCGAATTGTACAAAGAAAAAAGGAAAGTCGATAAGGAACTAGAAGAAAAGAAAGAGGCGATACGTCAGCACTCAGAGGGTAAAAAGAACAAGTTCTCTATTTCGGGCCTTGGCAGGGTTTTTGTGGCGGCCAAAAGAACTAAAGGCCTTGATGTGGATCTTGAAAACTTGAACAACCTGAACCAGGAACAACTCGCGTGGCTCATCAAAGAGAAAGTATTGGGACTTTCATTAAATCAATCAGCTTTTAGGTTGCTTGATAAAAATGTTCAGAAACGCATTTTGGACACAGGATGCATTAAGCAGATCGAATATGAAGATAGGCAGTTCAAGCAGCGAGTCTTTATAAAGGTAGAGGAGGGTGAGGAAGCCCGTGATACCCGGAATTTCTCTGACTCCAACCTCCCAGATAGCCAAGATGTAACTTTGTCTCGGAGAGATGACGGCGAAAATGATGATGACATCGAAGAAGAAATTGACGAATGGTGGTATGATGAAGAGACTGACCTCATCGCAAGGGACCTTGATGACGATAGCGATGAATTGGCACGGTCCCAAGAAGAAGGCTGGCCTTACACTGACAAAGATCAAGAATCGACAGAATACGGACGGTCCCAGGAAAAAGGCTAACCCTATTGCTATAGGTCAAAAAGACCTCAACTCTTGCTTTTTTAACTCCGCTTTAAATTCCTCTAAAGGCATGGGTTTCTCTCCGGTTTTCTCCATTTTATCCAGGACCTGTTCAGACGCACGGACATCGATCACATCTTCAAGAAATTGAAAAATCTCAGCCTCTGGGAAACCTGCTTTTTCAGCCAGTTCGATAGCCTTCTCAAACGCATCGAATAACATCTCTTGCTCTTCCTTCGACAATTTTTCCAATGTCGGACACGACAGAGGCGCATCTGTTGTATATATTTGTTTTGCCATGTCATTCTCCTTTCGCGTGGAATACACATAAGTATAGCCATCCCGCCTCCCTCTTTCAAGCGCAATTTCCATTATGGAACATAAAGATATACTCAGGTGTCTAAGAAAACAGAACACTTGACATCTCATCTCAGTTTCTGTATCCTGTTCATAACGGAAAGGGGGTTTTACACATGTACAAATGGATTTGCACACTTGCAGTTCTAGCTTTGATTGCGACGCAGGCACGGGCAGACATTGGCATTCAGCCGCAAAACAAAATCCCGCTCGCAGGTGAGAACCTCGTGAATGGGTTAAAAACCACCAGCGGTTTGTTCGACCTGAAAAAGCTCAAATTTAACCACACCATTGGAATCAGTTACAGTTCGGGATATGGCGGTGGCCTGAACCAGTATTATCTCAACGACATCACCTATCAGATATCCAAACCGCTCATCGTCAGAGCGCAAGTTGGCCTGGTCAATCAAATGTCGGGTAATACGCGTTACGGTTCGACCTCATCGGGTGGTGTTCAAGTCGTTGTTCCCAATGTCAGTCTTTTGTATCAGCCCAAACCCAATATTCGGATCGAATTTGGATTCAGCACCTTCAATGGTTATGGCTATCCCTATTATTACAACGACAGGTACAGGCGTTATTAAAGGACTGACCTGAACAGATAGGGGCGCCACCGCATAAGGTTGGCGCCTCTTTTTTTTCTCTTTATATTGTTTTTTTTATTGTTATATTGGCCAACATGAAATGGTTATGGGTTCTCGGCGGCCTGCTCATCGCCGGTCTGGTCTTTGCGACAAAAGCCTTTTGGGAACCGCAAACGGCACCCGATGTCGTGCTCGAAGCACCCCGGGTCTCTCACAATATTCGCGTTGAAATTCTCAACGGCTGTGGCACAGGCGGCATTGCAACCGAGGTCGGGCAAAAACTGCGCGATTTTGGCATAGATGTCATGACCCTGGGCAATGCTGAAAATTTCAACTTTCCCGAGACCATTGTCATAGACCGCATGGGAAAAATAGAATATGCCAAACAAGTCGCCGATGTACTCGGTACGCCCAATGTGATCCAGCAAAAAACACCCGACCCCTTTCGCATCGAGGAAGTAACCGTCATCATTGGGCGCGATTATCGCGGGTTGGAAATATTTAAATAAGAAGAGGGAATTCACTTTGTCAGATACTACCGAAAACGTTCGCAGTGCTTGTATTGAACAGTTGTTATCGCGCAAAGCCGAAGACCTCATTGCCATTGATCTGCGTCAAACAGCCGACTTTGTCGATTACTTTATCATCTGTACGGGAACCTCCGATGTGCATGTTCGCGCTCTGGCCGATGCGGTAATCGAGGGTCTCAAAGCAGAAGGGCAGCACCCCTATCAGGTCGAAGGATATGATGTGCGGAAATGGATCCTGATCGACTTTTTCGACATCGTCGTACATATTTTTCAAAAAGAATCGCGCCAATTTTACGGACTGGAACGCCTGTGGCGCGATGCGCCGATAGAGCGTATTGAAGACGATGTATTGACAAACAACTTAATCCGCGACCCGTGACAACTGGAGATGGCCAATGCCAGTTCCGACCATCACCTGGGAAAATGATGCCCTGCGCCTCATCGACCAGACCTTATTGCCAGAAGAGTACAAATTCATCACTTGCCGCGACGTCAACACAGTGGCAGAAGCCATCGTCAGCTTGAGGGTGCGCGGCGCTCCAGCCATTGGTGTAGCGGCTGCTTATGGCGTCGTGATTGCAGCGCAAGAAGCCATAGCTCGGAATGCCGACTTTGATCAGTATGTCGCAGAAAGCATTCAAAAACTGGCGCAAACGCGCCCCACAGCCGTCAACCTCTTTTGGGCACTGGACCGCCAGGAAAAGGTCCTCGCCAAAGCAGATAACCATTCACCCGCAGAAAAACGCGAGCGCCTGCTTAAAGAGGCCCATGAAATTTTTGAAGACGACAAAAGAATATGTCGCCAAATTGGTCGCAATGGTGCCGAATTGCTATCCTCACAGGCGACTGTATTGACCCACTGCAATGCAGGCGGCCTGGCCACGGCTGACTACGGCACGGCTCTCGCAGTGGTTTACGCCGCCGTTGAAGCGGGCAAACAAGTCGCGGTCTATGCCGACGAAACCCGTCCACTCTTGCAGGGGTCGCGCCTCACTGCCTGGGAACTGAATCAAAGCGGCGTAGATGTCACCGTGATATGCGATAGCATGGCTGCTGCGGTGCTCCGCGAAAAAAACATCGACAGCATCGTTGTCGGTGCAGACCGCATTGCCAGAAACGGAGACGTAGCCAACAAAATCGGCACCTATGGACTGGCAATTTTAGCCAAAGCGCATCAGGTGCCCTTTTACGTAGCTGCACCCTTATCTACCATTGACATGAAACGCGATACCGGCGCACAAATTCCCATTGAAGAGCGCGAAGAAGAAGAAATCACGCACGGCATGGGCCGGCAAACCGCGCCCAGTGGCATCCAGGTGTACAATCCCGCCTTTGACGTGACCCCTAACCACCTCGTCACGGCAATCATAACGGAAAAAGGCGTAGCAAAAGGCAATTACTCAGAAATATTTGAGCGGTGGTTAGGACAGTAAATCCGGAGTGCTCTATCTTACACAAGATATACAAGATATTGGGCAAAACAGAGCATTCTTCGACAAATTACGCAATATAAGTCGTTGACAAATTTTGCATGTATTCTTAAAGTGTGAGAGTCAAACCTGTAAAATCATGTCTGAACAATAGAGTAGAGATAGAAGGCACGGGTGAAGGTAAAAAATAAAACTGACAACTGCCCGGATGCAAAATGATGAGCAAAAAAATCTTATTATTTATCGTATTCCTGAGCGGCTGTGTCGCACAGCAGAACCAACTCGTCCCTCCGGCTGATTCTCCGATGGCTGATTCATCAGTAGCTGATTCATCGGCAGTGCGAGAAGAATTTGATCCGCAGACCCTCATGGACGACGATATGGTATTGCAAACACCTGCACGCGCCGAAGCAATGCCCCCTGCGGAAGGATCACAAATTGAGGGCTTCCGCGTTCAAGTCGCAGCCCTTCGCGATCACAACCGAGCAGAAGCCTTGCGCGAACAAATTCAGCGTGATGCTCAGGTTCTGACATATATTTACTTTGACGAAGACATCCAACTCTACAAAATTCAAGCGGGCAACAGCCATACACCCGAATCGGCAGAAATACTGCGCGACGCCATCAGGGCACTGGGCTTTCCCGATGCTTATGTGGTTCGCACACAAATTGCCAATGTGCAACCTCAAGCCACATTGGGGTTTCGAGTTCAAATTTTTTCTTCATCGACGCGAGTCTCAGCGGAAAATGCACAAATGCAAGCGCGTGTTCAACTGGCGCGCGACGATGTTTTTATCGAATTTGAACCCCCTTATTTTAAGGTGCGCGTCGGCAACTTTCAGACGCGCAACGATGCAGAAATATTACTCAAGGAGGTAACAAAGAAAGGCTATGAAACAGCATTCATTGTACAGGCAAAATCTTCTCAATAACGCGAAGACAGCCATGCGGTATAACCTTTATCTCATTGCAGTTATAGTTTTGGCGGGTTGTGCAACCACCGCACGCACGCCTCTCGCACCCGCACCTGCCCCCGTAACTGTACCAGAGGTTACAGAACCAGCAGAAGTTGCAGAACCAATTATATCAATAAAGCCTTCTATAGCTATAGAAGATATTGAACCCACGGGTGACCGTCTCTATGACCTGCTTCAAAAAGCCGCAGTCGAAACCCACTCTCTTCGCGTAAGAGCTTTGCTCGATACGGCAGCGCACATGTTGCGCCATCGTTTTGTTGCCGAACCGGAAACAGCAAAAAAATGGGCTGCGTTGATGCGTTTCACACTCGAACGCTATCACGCGATTTCGTCCCGTGCGCCCATACCACCGCATGCACCACTGGCAACCCTGCTCAATACCCTTCCCGAATCTGTGTCTGCCGACTTGTTACATCATCCGCACTATCGAGAACTCAAAATAAGAGTGCTGGCAGGGCAAGCCGATGTACCCATTGACCTGACACCCGAAGTCATGGCTTACATCCAATATTTCCTCACTGAAAAGCGCGACTTCTTTGAACGCAGCCTGTCTCGCTCCACCGCCTATTTGCCCATGATCCAGACAATTTTCCGCGAACAGGGTCTGCCTTTGGACCTCGCGTACAAAGCCATGATCGAAAGCGGATTTAATAACCGTGCGCTCTCGCGTGCACGCGCCCTGGGCATGTGGCAATTTATGTATCGCACTGGCTTGCTCTATGGCCTGCGACGCAACACCTATGTCGATGATCGCATGAACCCCGAAAAATCTACACACGCTGCTGCGCGACATCTCAATCATCTATACGACTACTTTGGAGATTGGCATCTGGTTGTCGCGGCCTACAACTGTGGGCAGGGCCGTATGGATCGCGCCATTGCAAGATCCAAAACCCGCGACTTTTGGGAAATCGACGCATTACCCAGAGAAACTCGCAATCATGTACCCAAGTTTATGGCAGCTGTCATCATTGCCAAAGACCCCACTTTTTTTGGCTTTAAAGATGTTGTCTATCAACCTCCTATGTCTTATGACAAAGTCGCTTTGACAGAACCTGTAAACCTGCGTTTGGCTGCGGAATGTGCGGGCACTACCTACACCTATCTGCGCCATCTTAATCCCGAACTGCGCCGCCCATATACACCGCCTGCCATGCGGCGAAACGCCTATAATTTGCGCGTTCCAAAAGGAACAGGCGCGAAATTTAGAGCCAATTACGCGCAAATACCAGAACACAAAAAAATCCAACTCATCGACTATGTGGTCAAACGCGGCGATACCATATCGGGGATCGCATCTCGCGTGGGGGTCTCGTCAGCCGACCTGCAGGCAGCCAATGGCATCACCAACCCTCGCCGCCTGCAAATCGGTCAAAAACTCAGCATCCCAATGTATCCCCACGCCAAACGCCTGTCTGCTACAACACAGACGCGTCCGGTACTACAAACAAAAAATATTAGCCACAACCCCGACCCCACACACTATCGCCAGATCAATGTCACAGTGCGCACAGGTGATACCCTATGGGGCATTGCCAGACGAAAAGGCATTACGGTCTCGCACCTGCGTGCCTGGAACAATTTGAATACCAATCATCCTATTCATCCAGGAGATCGTCTCACATTATGGGTACCCAAAGATGGAACATCGGAATCTACTATCTTTTATACAGTACGCACGGGCGATACCTTGTGGAGCATAGCGCGCGCCTTTGATACCAGTGTGGCAGCTTTGCAATCCTGGAATGACATTCGAAGTCCATCGCGCTTGCGGCCCGGCACCCGCATTCGCGTCAGAGAAATTGCAGATTAAAAGGGGTGGAGGAAAGCTAACTACTGACTGCCTTAGCAATGATTATCGTCCGCAATATTTTGCTCATTCTTCTGGCACTGCTTCTCCAGGCATCCTGGATCGATAGCCTTGCCATTTACGGCATTGCGCCGGACATCGTCATCATCATACTGGTTTTTATTGCCTTTACCCGAGGGCAAATTGAAGCCACAATACTGGGTTTTATATCGGGATTGCTCATCGACATATACGACCCCGGCACGCGTTTGGGCGTCAATGCCCTCGGCAACAGCCTGATTGGTTTTTTTGCGGGTTATAGTCGTGTAGGCATCGCTGCAGAAGCCCTGCGGGCACAGGCTGTTATTTTATTTTTGGCAACACTTTTACACGATATTATTTTTTTTCTCGTTGCTTTGCAACCGCTCAAAATTTTGAGCATCGGATTGGGTACAAGTCTTTATACAGCTATATTGGGCACGGCATTGTCGTCTGTCCTAACCCATTTCTCACTTCTCAATATTGAATCCCATGCAGAATGACTTCACACATAACGGCATTCGAGCACATCGCGCACGCATTCTTTTCGGTGTCGTCGCATTCCTCTTTGCCATATTGGGCATTCGCCTCTATATATTGCAGATTGCCGAATGGGAACAGTATCGCATCAAATCTGAAAAGAATACCATGCAGCCCGTCATCATCCAGGCCAATCGCGGCTTGATCCGCGACCGCAATGGTATCATTTTGGTCGATAACAGACCAGCTTATAACATCTCGGTCATTCCCCCTCGCTTTTTGGCAAATATTGAAGAAGACAAATGCAATGGGCTTCTCGAACGCCTCGGGCAAATTGTGGATCTGCCCTGTGAAACAATAACAGAAAAATTGCAATCTCATAACCGGCATTTTTACGACCCGGTCAAACTCAAACTCGATGTGGATTTTGAAGCCATCTCCATTATCGAAGAAAATCGCTATGACTTTCCCGGTGTAGAAATCCAAATCGAAACCCGCCGGGGCTATCCTATCTTTGACAAATCCTCGGCTATATCCACCGAATTTGCGCACGCGCAGCACAACATCGGTAAATCCTTTCCCTTAGCCCCCCATACCCTGGGCTATGTCGGACTTATCAACGCATCTCAATATACCCACCTGAAAACACAGGGATATGGCTACGACGATCAGATTGGAAAACGAGGCATTGAGCGCATATTTGAAGACCGAATGCGGGGCCATAAGGGCGTCAAATACATCGAAGTGAATGCAAAGGGACGCGAAGTGGGCAGTTTTCCCGAAAAAACAGATCCTCCCATTCCCGGAGAAGATCTGTGGCTCACGCTCGACTGGCGCGTACAGCATGCCGCCGAACACGCCTTTGCAGATAGCATGCGTGGCAGCCTGGTTGCTATGCATCCACAGTCTGGCGAAATTATAGCCATGGTCAGCAAGCCCGGTTTTCATCCGCAGTCCATCCGAGACCCCAAAGCCTGGCAGCACTTGCAAACAGACCCATCAAAACCCTTGCTCAACCGTAGCCTTAAGGGCGAATATCCACCCGCTTCGGTCTTCAAAATGATCACATCCGTTGCCGCTTTGGACATGGGCATAATCAAAGCCGATGAATATCGCTTGAGACCCTGCACAGGGGGTATGGTTCTCGGCGATCGCCGGTTTAGATGTCACAACAAAAACGGCTGTGGTCCTGTCAACATGCGACAGGCACTCGTCAAATCTTGTGATGTATTCTTTTACCAACTCGGCCTCAAAGTGGGTATTGACAACTGGCATCGGTATGCCGCCATGTTCGGATTTGGTGAATTGACAAATATCGACATCGCTTTGGGAGGCGATGGTGAAGCACGCGGTCTGCTACCCAATCGCGCCTATTACAAGCAAAGGCACGGCTTCTGGGCGGGCGGCTATATGTTCAACCTGGCCATTGGGCAAGGGGAACTTCTGGCAACGCCCCTTCAGGTGGTGCGCTATACGAGCGCGCTGGCAACCGGCCAGCTACCCACTCCGCAGGTAATCAAAGGTACAAAGGGGGGAAGCACATCTCTACCTCTCTCGAAAGAGGTAATTAAAACAGTGCAAAGCATGATGGAAGACGTCGTCAACAGTCCATACGGAACCGGGCGTTCCGCCCGTTTACCCAATATTGTTGTTGCGGGCAAAACGGGCACAGCGCAAAATCCCCACGGTGAGGACCACGCCTGGTTTGTCGCTTATGCGCCAGTTAAAAACCCGCGCATTGCCATCGCCGTGATTGTTGAAAACGGTGGTTCGGGAGGCAAAATTGCCGCACCTATTGCACAAAAAACACTCGAAGCCTATTTTGAACACGTGGTGCCAAAATCCACCGACGAATTGATTGCAGTCCATAACCAGTAACTTTTCATTTTCGGGGCAGTTGTGAATCTTTCTCTATTTGTTCGACGCGACCTCGACATCGGCCTCCTCTCAGCAATATGCCTGAGCATTGGTATGGGCATTACCACCATCTACAGTGCCAGTTATAATTGGGATTTGGGCCTGGCCGGCAATATTTATGAAAAGCAAATTATCTGGGCCTTACTCGGGTTTATTGCCATGGCCATCACCATGGTCATTCCCCTTAAACTTTTTTACGCCTTTGCCTATGTCCTTTATGGCCTGACAGTTACACTTTTGGTTCTGGTGCTCGAATTGGGGGACCGACGCTGGTTCAACATGGGTCCCATTCACATACAACCTTCTGAATTAGCCAAAATAACGACCGTCCTGGTACTCGCGCGCTTTTTGGCCTATCCCAACCGCGATCTGACCCGCTTACGTGCCTTTATTACACCACTGTTGCTCGTCCTCGTGCCCATCTTACTCGTTTTTAAGCAACCCGATCTGGGCACCGCCCTGGTTTTTAGCATTCTCATTCTGCCCATGTTCTTTTGGGCGGGTGCCAGACCCATACATCTATTCTTTTTAGTTTCTCCTGCCCTCACCTTGATATGTGCCTTTCACCCCTGGATGTTGGTTGCAGTGGTACTCCTGCTCATTGGGATCCTTTTCTATGAACGCCCCCGCCTACTCACCGCAAGCATCTTGCTATTGATCAATCTCACGGTTGCTATCGCCGCACCTTATGTGTGGGAAAACAAACTCCACGACTACCAAAAACGCCGCATCCTCACCTTTCTCGACCCCAATATGGACAAACTCGGCGCGGGTTATCAGGTCATTCAGTCCAAAATCGCCATTGGATCTGGCGGCCTTAAAGGCAAGGGATTGTTAGAAGGCACACAAACCAAGCTCGCCTTTTTACCCGAACAACACACCGATTTTATTTTTTCCGTTATATGCGAAGAATTTGGATTTATCGGTGCCTTTTTTGTTCTGGCATTATTTATGTTCATCTTATGGCGCGCCCTGTCCATTGCCGTACAGACCAAAAGCCGCTTTTCCAGCTTGACCGCTATCGGTTTGACCACCATTCTCCTCTTCCACATTTTTGTCAACATCGGCATGACCATCGGCATCATGCCCGTCACGGGCCTACCTTTGCCTTTCCTGAGCTACGGCGGTTCCACCCTCATCACAAACATGATTCTCATTGGTCTGTTGCTCAACATTTATGCCAACAGGTATGAGGATTATTAAGGGTGTGATGTAAAACGCAAAAAGGCGAGAGGCCGGGTGGCCTCTCGCCTTTATCTTTTTTTCGTATCCAATCACGCCGTTACAAGCCCCCTCTCAAAGACCTGATCATCGGGCTGGCGTCTCGCCGCACGTCGGGCGCGCCCCGCCTCGGTTGATACCCACGCATTGGCTCTGCCATCCGTGAGTTCGACAATTTCTCGCAACAGGATATCGGAAGGCAACACCTGAACCTGCCGGGACAGGACAACGGTGGAATGGTCGCGCTCCAATTCCAGATGCAATCGCAACTGGCAGTTACCCGGATGTCTCAGACACAGGGTATGCAAAGACTTAAGCGGCTCCATCTGAATTAAATCGCCCGGCAACAACACATTGACGGTATCGGCCAGTTGCTCGCGCGCTTGCTCGATAGGCATCACATTTTCAACCTGCACCGAAGACCGCCCATTGCGTGCGGAAAACCGACCTTGTAAAACCACCATTTCATCGACCAGCAATTGCTCGCGCAATTTTTCAAAATTATCGGAAAACACCACGAGATCAACCGTGCCGTTCAAATCTTCCAGCACACCAAAAGCCATGGGCCGACCATCGCGTGTCGTATGCGGTTTTACCTCGGTCAACACGCCTCCAATCTGGACCTCAGCACCATCGGGCAATCCCCCCAGATCATCTACCGATCTCATACCCATTTCCGCCAAATCGGTTCTGTAGCGTTCCAGCGGATGCCCCGAAAGATAAAAGCCCAGCATATCTTTTTCAAAAGCGAGGCGTTCGCGCTCAGTCCATTCCTCAACATCGGGCAACGATTGGTCGTTCACCACCTGCGTTTGCATTTCGACCATTTCAAACATGGAAATTTGCCCGCGCGCGCGATCCATCTGTACAGATTGCGCCATCTCCAGTGCGCGGTCTAAGGCTTCGAGCAACTGCGCGCGATGCCCCGGCACGCAATCATAAGCACCGGCTTTAATCAGACTTTCGATACACCGCCGGTTCACAGCCTGAGAATCCACGCGGTCGCAAAAATCAAATAGCGACTCAAAAGGGCCGTCTGCTTCACGCATTGCAACAATCGCTTGAACTGCGCTGCGCCCCACATTGCGAATGGCAGCCATACCCATTCGAATCTCATTTTTGGTCGCCACAAAATCGCCCTGCCCTTCATTTACATCTGGAGGCAATACATCCAGATCCATTCGCCGGCATTCTTCAATCAAAACGACCAGACGCTCGATATTGCCAATTTCACTGTTGAGGTTCGCCGCCATAAATTCAGCCGGATAATGCGCCTTGAGATACGCGCACTGGTAAGCCACCATCGAATAGCCCGCACTATGCGCCTTATTGAACCCATAGCCCGAGAAAACCTCAATATCTCGCCATATTTGTTGTGCAACCGTTTTCTCAACGTCATTGGTCATGGCACCTTCTAAAAATTCGAGCCGATACTTTTCCATTACATCGGCCAACTTCTTCCCCATGGCTTTGCGGATGCCATCGGCTTTGGCAAGTGTAAATCCGGCCAGGTCGCGGCACAGGCGCTGCACCTGTTCCTGGTAGGTAATAATGCCGTACGTCTCTTCCAGAGCCGGGCGCATCTTCTCATCGTCATACGTCACTTCTTCCCGCCCGTGCTTGCGGTCAACGTAATTGGGAATGTATTGCATTGGTCCCGGGCGATAAAGCGCGTTCATCGCAATAATATCGCCAATCGTATCCGGCTTCAGTTGTTGCAAATAGCCCCTCATCCCCGCGCTTTCAAACTGGAACACCCCGGTCGTATCCCCCCGGCCAAACAGGCGATAGGTCTCCTCATCGTCCAGAGGCAAGTTATCCACATCCACATCCACGCCGTAATTTTCCTTCACCATCTTCACGGCATCGTCAATCACCGTCAGATTGCGAAGCCCCAAAAAATCCATCTTCAAAAAGCCCAGGTCTTCCACGTGGTGCATATTGTACTGCGTCATCACCTCGCCGCCTTTGGGCGCTTTGTAAACGGGCATAAACTCGGTCACAGGCTCGGGCGTAATCACCACCGCAGCCGCGTGAATCGACGCATGGCGCGCCAGACCTTCGAGTTGCTTTCCAATACCGATCATCTTTTGCCCCGTGCCCCCATCTTCCGCAATCTGACGCAACTCGGGCACCTGATCGAGTGCTTTATCGAGCGTCACCTTCAATTCTCCGGGCACCAGTTTTGAAATTCTATCGACTTCGGCAAATGGCTGGTCCAACACCCGCCCCACATCGCGAATCACGCCCTTTGCACCCATGGTGCCAAACGTAATCACCTGACACACATTGTCGCGCCCATATTTTTCCACCACGTAATCGATGATCTGCTCGCGGTCGCGGTCAGCGATATCGAGATCGATATCGGGCGGCGAAATCCGCTCGGGATTCAAAAATCGCTCAAACACCAGCCCGTATTCGATGGGATCCACAGCCGTAATACCCAGAGCATAAGCCACCAGACTGCTCACCGCAGACCCACGCGCGCCTGCGCGGATATCTGAGGCATTGGAAAATTGCACCAGATCGTGCAAAATTAAAAAATAACCCGGATATCCCGTCTGATCAATCACACCCAACTCAAACTTCAGGCGCTCCTCATGCTCAGCGGTCACCTGCTTACAACGCGTTTCCATGCCCTTGCGCGCCAGATCTTTCAGATAATCACTGGCCGAATCATACCTCTCTGGCAAAGGGAAATCAGGCGCGTGAGACTCATCAAATGAAATCTCCAGATTGCATTTTTCGGCAATCTCGAGCGTGGGTTCCAGAACGTGTGGCATATCCTTAAACAGCTCGTACATCTCCTCTGCCGACTTAAAATACACGCCTTCGGGATAACACATGCGCTTGGGATCGTCCAATGTCTTACCCGTCTGAATAGCGACCAGAGCCGCATGCGCTTCGTGTTCCTCAGCGCGCGTAAAATGCGAATCATTGGTCGCCACCAGGGGCACGCCCATCTCCTCGTGCAGCTTGACCAATCCGGGATTGATCTTTTTTTCTTTGTCAATGCCGTGTCGCTGAATCTCCAGATAATAATCATCGCCGAAAATATCGAGATACGTCTCCACGGCCTTTTGCGCCGCCTTGTATCCCTCGCGTTCGATCAAATAGGGTATCTCACCTCCGATGCACGCAGACAGGCAAATCAGCCCTTCCGAATGCTGGCGCAACAAGTCTTTATCTATGCGCGGATTGTAATAAAAGCCCTCGAGATACCCGGCAGACACCAGCTTGATCAAATTTTTATAGCCCGTGTAATTTTTGACCAGCAAAACCAGATGGTTTGAATTGCCCTGAAGACCCGGCATAGATTTTCTGTCAAACCTGCTCCCCATCGCGCAATACACTTCGCACCCGATAATCGGATTGACATCCACATCTTTCATCGCGCGATAAAAATCAATGGCACCAAAAAGATTGCCGTGATCGGTCATCGCAACCGCAGGCATGCCCCATTCGGCAGCTACCTGGGCAATATCTTCTATTCTCGACGCACCATCGAGCAGGCTGTACATGGTGTGGCTGTGCAAATGGACAAAGTCAGAGGATTTCATCAACACGCTCCCGTAAATGGAGATGTTGGGGGAGGGCATCTCGGAAAAAGCAACCACAGATAGACACAGAAAAAACGCGAATAATTTGAGCGTTTTACACAGATGAATATAAATAAAAACGGATGCAATCAAAGCTCGACTTGACTGCAGGAGAGGGGTCCGCCAAAGTGGAATGGGAGAGAAACTTGTGATTTCTAATCTAAAACCGGTACCGGAAAAAATCAAGCGACAGAATGGCAGGGTGTAACGCCATTAAAACAGGACATCGAAAAAACGCCCACAGAAAAACTATTGTGCATTGTGCATTTTTAATTTTTCATTTATTTTTAGACCTATGAAAACTCTTGAAATTCAACCCATGACAGCCCCAGTTGATGCAAATGTCGCGATTCCGGGTTCTAAAAGCATCACCAACCGCGTTCTGCTGATTGCCGCACTTGCCGATGGCATCAGCCACCTCAACAACGCACTCATGAGCGATGATACGCAGTATATGGCAAATGCCCTGCGCGATCTGGGCATTCGCGTGGAAGAAAACGAAACAGAGGCTGCATTTCGCGTCTATGGCACAGGCGGGCGCATCCCCGCTGATCAGGCAGAACTTCACATTGGCAACTCGGGCACCTCGGCGCGCTTTCTCGCGGCATATCTCGGCCTGGGTGCTGGAACCTATACCATAGACGGCGTCGAACGGATGCGCGAGCGCCCCATCCAGGACCTCCTCGACGGCCTCACCCCCCTCGGTGTAACTGCGCGTTGTGAAGGCAAGGACGGGCTATGCCCCCCCGCGCTCATCGTCGCCTCTGGCCTCAAAGGCGGCCGCACCACCATGAACGGCAGCAAAAGCAGCCAGTATTTCACGGCTCTGCTCCAGGTGGCTTCCTACGCCCAAAGTGATGTCGAAATCCACGTCAAAGGCGACCTCGTATCCAAACCGTATATCGACCTCACCATTGCCGTCATGCGCGACTTCGGCATTGAAGTCACCAATAATAATTACCGCTTTTTCACAGTGCGCGCAGGCCAGCGCTATCATTCCCGCACCTACCTGATCGAACCCGATGCATCCAACGCCTCCTATTTTTTTGCCGCAGCCGCACTCACCCTCGGTCGCGTGCGCGTACCCAATTTAACAGCGCAATCCATTCAGGGCGACATCGGCTTTGTCGATATTCTGTCCAAAATGGGCTGTGATGTGCGCAAAGACTCTGAAGGCATTGAAGTGCGCGGAACAGGGCGTCTGTCGGGCCTCGACATCGACATGAACGCCACGCCCGACATCGTGCCAACCCTGTGCGCCCTGGCCCCGTTTGCCTCTGCTCCAATCAGCGTACACAACGTAGCCGTCCTCCGCATCCACGAAACCGACCGCATCGCCGCACTCAAAACCGAACTGAACAAGCTCGGCGTGCGCGTTGACACCCGCGCCGACGGCCTCACAGTCTATCCCGCAGACCACATCCAACCCGCGGTATTCGACACGTACGACGACCACCGCATGGCGATGAGCCTATCGCTGATCGGCCTAAAAATCCCCGGCATTGTCATAAACGACCCCGACTGCGTCAACAAAACATTTCCGACGTATTTTGATGTCTTAAATGCATTGTATTGAATCTGCATAATTAGCGGCAAAGGTACCTTCTGTCCGCCCCCTTTCATCCGTGTTTATCTGTGTTCATCTGTGGTTGCTTTTTCATGTCCAATTTCCAAAACGAATTTTCCTGGTCACCTTCGCGCCATCGCATGTTTGAATCGTGCAAACGGCAATACTACTTCAACTACTACGGCAGTTGGGGTGGCTGGGACAAAAACGCAGACGCGCAAACCCAATTGCTCTATCGCCTGAAAAAAATAACCACGGTGCCGCAACTCGTCGGTACCGTGGTTCACGACGCCATCAGCAACACGCTCAACGCACTGAAATTGGGACGCGATATTCTTCCCTTTGCCGTCGAGACCTACGCACAAAATTTATTCCGCCAACACCTGCAAGAATCCAAAGACCATCTCTGGCGCTATTCGGCCTCTCGATACACCAATTTGTTTGAACACTATTACAACGAACCCTTTACAGAAACCGACCAGGTCGATTCGACCAATCACATTTCGACCAGTCTCAACGCTTTTTTCGCCTCCAATGCCTACACCACCCTGCAAACTGCCCGCCCCGAAGACTATCTCTCCATTGAAGACCTCACAGATTTTATTCTCGCCAATACCAAAATCTGGGTCGTACTCGACGTGGCGATTCGCCGAGACAAATCGGTCTATATCTTCGACTGGAAAACCGGGCGCGAACGCCAGGCTGACCGCCATCAACTCGCGGTGTACGCCCTCTATGCCACCTCGCAGTGGGACGTCCCATTGCCCGACCTGCAACTCCAGGACATCTACCTGCAAACCAACACCGAGCGCACCCTATCCCTCTCTCTCGACGACCTCGACCAGACCCGTATGTTTGTCACCGAGAGCATCCAGAAAATGCGCGCCCTCCTCGACGACCCCGAGCAAAACACCGCTTCGCAAGACACCTTCCCAATGACGACAAATACCCACCTGTGTACCACCTGCCCCTTCAAAGCCGTGTGCTATCCCCATGACACACCTGCCAGACAACCCACCCCACAACCCGACACAGAACAAGACCCCGTTCAGCTCTCACTTTTTTAATTTTTTGTTGACGAAAGAGTCCAAAATGGAACGACAAGATAACAACCGTTCACCTATCCACATCGGCACAGACCGCCAGCTGTTCGTGGACAATTTCTGGATTGCTGAAGCGCAGGGGGTCACGCAGCATTTGCATGAACCCGTGCGTCGTGAGGTTGTAATTTCCCCTGAACATACATGGGAACGGGGCGGTGTTTCCTATATGGTCACGTTCCGCGACGGCGACCGGTTCCGCGCGTGGTATCGCTGCGACCAGGAGATGCCGATTCGCGGTACGCGTCACCCGCTTATCGCCTACGCTGAAAGCACCGACGGCATTCACTGGGAGAAGCCGCGACTCGGACTGATTGCGTTTCAAAATTCGAAGAAAAATAACCTCGTCTGGGCGGGACCGGGTAATAACATGTCGCCGTTTCTCGACGGCAACCCCGACGCATTGGACGAAGAACGGTACAAAGCCATTGTACGCACTGGCGATGTACTCGCGTTGGGCTCGCCCGACGGTCTCCGCTGGCGATTGATGCAGGATGCGCCAATCCTGACCGATCAACCCTTTGATTCACACAATATTGCCTTTTGGGACGCGGAGCGGGAGGAATATGTCGCGTACACGCGCGGCGTAGCAGGTAAAGGCAACTTCATAAACGGGGTGCGCTGGATTCGCCGCACGACCTCCAAAGACTTTCGCCATTGGACACCGCTTGAACTCATCGACACCGGCGAGACGCCCTTCGAGCATCTTTATACCAATGCCTGCGTACCTTATGAACGGGCGCCGGGCGTGTATCTGATGTTTCCGTCACGCTTCGTGCCAGAACGCGAGCCAATTCCGGGCTGGAAATACGGTTCAGGCGTGAATGACATCGTGTTTATGTCCAGCCGCGATGGATGCCACTTTGACCGCTTCATGGAGGCTTTTGTTCGTCCCGGGCTCGATGAGGGCAACTGGCATGAGCGCGGGATGTACATGGAGCGGGGCATTCTGCAAACATCGCCCGATGAACTCTCGCTGTACGGTATGGAAAATTGGCGGCTGCCAACTGTCCATATTCGCCGATTCTCGCTCCGAACCGACGGGTTCGTGTCGGTCCGGGCAGGCTACGCTGGCGGCGAATTCGTCACCCGTCCGTTAATTTTCACAGGCGACAGTCTGAGATTGAACTTTTCGACATCAGCGGTGGGATTTGTGCGCGTTGAGATCCAGGATACGGAAGGGCATCCGCAGCCGGGCTTCGCACTGGACGAGTGCCCTGAGATATTCGGTGATACCATCGACGGTACAGTCCGTTGGGAGAGTAAGGGAGATATGCGTCTGCTGGCAGGTCAGACGGTGCGGTTGCGCTTCACCCTCAAGGACGCGGATCTATTTGCGTTTCGGTTCCAGAGGAGCTAAAAACTGCGCGGATCCACCCTCTTAACTGGAGGGAGTAATATGCACAACAATGACAATAATGGTTTTTTAGGCGGCTTTGTGAGAGGCTTCTGCATCGTATTTTTTGGCGGGTTGATTATACTCGTCATACTCATTGTTATTGTGCTGGCTCTTTAAGCCTATTTTAGTTCCACCGCCACCTCTGGCGCGTTTGCCGGACCGGTAATTTTTACTCGTATGGGAATGGCTCTGCCCAGGCGAAACCCGGCGAATTGAATGGGCATCTCCACATCCAGCACATAATCCAACTGATCCTGAGCACTCTTACCATTTAATACACAAGCTATATCTGAAGCAGTGAACTTTGTCCCATCCAGAATCACCTCATCGCCTTGCACTTGAAAAACCACCGTCACATCTTTGAGCGGGACCTCATCGGCATTTATCAAACCCCATTGTGCCATCGGGCGCAACAACCGCTGCAAAAAATTCCACTTCACAATGCGTCCCTCGTCCATACTTGCGGTACCGCGCACGTCTGCACCTGAAACCTGAATCATTATATCCACCGCGCCGTAAAGCGGAATATCCCAACCAATCGATCGCGCCACCTGTTCTGCCTGAGCATTTGCAAGCGACACAGACCCATCCCACGCGCCATTATCCCAAGCCAGATCACCCGTGAGCGTGCCCTCGCACACCAGTCCTTCCATCTGTGAAATATGTAAACGTCCATTTTGAGGATACAAATCCATCTCCATGTGACGAAATACAAACTCGCGCCCCTGCCCCTCAGGCGAAATAACCGCATCTTCCATCGCCAACTCACCCCACCACTTATCCCCCAACAACCACGCGCTCAGCGACACATCCACCTGCGCCCGCTCCGCAACCAACAAAGGATCAGAGCCATCCCCCTTTTCCACCCTTAAACCCGAAATCACCACTCCATCAAACAGCCCCCAATCTATATGATCAAACACCACCTCTCGCCCCAAAGCCGAGGACAAACGCGGTTGCACAATCTCCTTCAACCGCTGCGGTGTCACATACCAGTACGCACTGGCGACCACAACGATCAGAACCACCGCAAAAATCGGGAAAAACCACTTGAGAAAACGAATCATAGGAAGTAGGAAGTGTGAAGTAGGAAGTGTGAAGTTCACAAAGGCTACTAACGGTCTTTACCTCCGCCGACGCGGGCGCGGATTTGTTTGAACCGCGCGGATGTCTTTCTAAGGCCAGCAGTGTTTGGGAGTTTGGCAATTTCAGACCGCACAAAATCGACGCGCGACTGCGTTGGGGGATGTGTCGCAAACCACTTCTCAACCCCTTTGGGCTCGCTTTTTTGCAACTTCAACAACGTCTCAAAAAAACGCGCTATGCCCTCGGGATCGACACCTGCCTTCACCAGGCAATGCACTGCGAACCTATCGGATTCGCGCTCTGCTGCTCGCCCGTATTTCAACAAGTACACACCCCCGCCAAATCCCGCCAATTGACCGGCGATTTCTCGCCCCAGCGATGTGTCCTCACCCCCGGATATCAACTCGACCACAACAGCAAGACCATAATGACGCGAAATGTTCTTAGCCCCGTGATGCATCTCCACATGTCCGATCTCGTGTCCGATCACCCCTACCAACTCCGACTCGGTCTCAGCCGCTTTAATCAACCCGAGATTCACATATATAAATCCTCCTGGCAGAGCAAAGGCATTCACCTCGGGCGCATCGACCACCTTAAAATAATATCGAAACTGAGACAATCTCGACGCCCGCACCAGAGCCTGCCCCAGACTATCTATATAGGTACGCACCACAGGATCCCTGTATAGTCGCACGGACCGCTCCACCTCTCGCGAGGCTTGCCTGCCAAGCTCCACCTCTTGCTCGGACGTCAACAAATTTAGCTTATTTATCACCGCGCACGACATCGTCAAGGCAATGATCAATATCAGGGATATTTTTTTCATAGATCAAATTCCAACACATCCCGTACAATCCTGACGCCCAGACCAATCGGCAGCACCCGCCGCGCTTTGCCGTGACCATAAGGCAAACCACAAAAAACCGGGCAGGACATCCGTGCGACAAAATTATCGATCACATCTTCGACCCGGCCCTCTATCTCGCGCTCGGGTTCGCAATCCACAAACTCGCCAAACACCACACCTGCGACGCGGTCAAACACCCCGGCCATCGCCAACTGATTCAGCATCCGATCCACACGATACGGCGGCTCATTCACATCCTCCAGCACCAGCACAGCACCGTCCAGGTCTGGAAAAAACCGCGTACCCACCAGCGACGCCACCAGCGACAAACACCCCCCAATCAGCGGACCATTCACCTCGCCACCGCGCAAAGGCGTTAAACCAACGCCCTCAAACCGATGCGAACACACCGCCGCCCACAGTGCCTGCTCCGTCTCCTCGTCAACACCCTCTGCCGTCACATCCGAACACAGCAAAAACCCGGAAAACGTCACCAATCCCGTTCGCGCAAAAATCGCCAACTGCAATGCCGTCGTATCGCTCAGCCCCACCAGCACCTTTGGATTTTGGGCAATAGACGCCCAATCCAAAAACGCCAAAATGCGCGCAGCCCCATACCCGCCGCGCGCGACAAAAACACCCTTCACATCCCCATCGGCAAACATCGCATTCACATCATCTGCACGCGCCTGATCCGCTCCCGCCAAATACCGATCCTGAGCGTAAAGCGACGCCCCCTCGCGCACATCAAACCCCTTCGCGCGCAAAAACGCCAGCCCGGGGGCCAACCGCGCGCGCGCAAAAGACCCGGACGGCGCAATCACTCCCACCGTATCGCCCGGTTGCAATTCAGGAGGCAAATTCATCGCACACTGCTCTCAATCTGTGACAATATATCTCTTGCAAAAACCGTCAGCGAATCGTCCCGCGCACCCATCACCACAACCCGGTCACCCTCCCGCACCTCCTCTGCCAAACGCACAACAATATCCTCGCGTCTTTCAATATACTCAGCCCGTCGGCCCGCACGCGCAATCTGCGCAATCAAATCCCCCGACGAAATATCCTTTTGCGCTGTCCCGCCAGCATAAAAAATCTCCGACATAATCACCAGATCATCCACATCCATCCCATTGACAAATGCCGAAATCAGCCCATCCATCAAAAACCGCGTGGGCCCAAATCCGTGAGGCTGAAACACCGACAGCACGCGCCCCGGCTGTGCCTTCAACGTTGCCAAACTCGCGGCAATTTTATCTGGATTATGTGCAAAATCATCAATCACCGTCACCCCTCGCGCCTTGCCCACCACCTCCAACCGCCTGCCAATCCCCCGAAAATCACCCAGGGCTTCTGCCCCATCCCGCACGCTTATCCCAAGCACCCCACACGCGGCAATAGCCGCCACAGCATTGGCAACATTGTGTTGCCCGGGCACGCGCAACCAACAAGAATGCCCATTGACAACACACCGCACGCCATCGGGCAACAACGCGACATCGGTAGCATACACATCTGCCCCCTCGCAATCCACCCCAAAAGTCACCCGTCGCTTTACGCCCTGCGTCAACACCATCGACCGCTCACACAGACGATTCACCACCACCGCATCTCTTGCCCGCGCGCAAAACGCCCCAAAAAGCGACTCCAACTCCGCCATCGGCTTGTGATCCAGCGAAATATTCGTCAACACCGACACAGACGGCTCATAAAGCGCAATTGTACCATCGCTCTCATCTGCCTCAATCACCACCAACTCGGCATCGCCACACAGGGCATTGCCCAATCGCGGAGGCTGCACCACATCGCGCATCATTCCCCCATTGATCACCGTGGGATCGCGCCCGGCCCTGCTCAAAATATGGCCAATCATCCCCGTCACCGTCGATTTTCCACTCGTCCCCCCCACGGCAATTCCCGTCCCCCGATGAAACAATTCCGCCAAAACCTCAGCCCGCTTGCGAATAGCAATACCGCGATCCAGCCCCGCCTGTACATCTAAAATCGTCGGCTCAACTGCACTCGACACCACCAGCACATCCACATCCGCATCCACACCCGATCCATCCTGCGGGAACAAAACCACCCCAAGTGCCTGCAACCGCGCGTACAAATCCGCATTCTGCCCCTGATCATAACTGCGATCCGACCCGCGCACCACATGACCCTGATGCAACAACACCTGTGCAATGGCACTCATGCCACTGCCACCAATACCGCAAAAGAAAAAAGTTTGTCTATTCATTTTACAATCGCCAATATCTGAAAGCTACGTAACATCCATTAGAAAATTATACGTTCTTATATGTATTTTGACAACCATCCCGGCAACATCATGCAGCGTTGCCCCTACGTTGCGCTTTTCACCTCGCGCATTTTCCCGTATATTCTGACGAAGAAAAAAGGAAATCTGCTCTTACAACCTGAAGGAAATTCCATGGAAGGCACTTATCGCTTTGTTCTCACCGATGTCGAAAGCGCACTCTGGACAGAATCCTGGACCATCGATGAATCCACCCTGCCACTTGGCACAGAACACACATGGCGCGTACAAAAAACCGCCCTCAAAGGCGGCACACAAGACGGGGTTGACCTCATAGAACTCGACAACGGAGCACTCTCTGTATTCATCGTCCCCACGCGCGGCATGGGAATATGGAAAGGCTCGTATCGCGGCATATTCCTCGGCTGGGAATCGCCCGTGCGCGACCTCGTCAACCCGGCCTTTATCGAACTCAACGACCGGGGCGGCCTGGGATGGCTCAAAGGCTTTAACGAATGGATCGTGCGCTGTGGTCTCGACAGCAATGGCGCCCCCGGCAACGACATCGTAATCGACAACAACGGCAACGAAGCCGAAGTCTTTGTCCCCCTGCACGGCAAAATCGCCAACATACCCGCGCGCTATGTCGAAGTACAAATCGACCTGGCACCACCCCATCGCATCACCGTATTGGGCATCGTCGATGAAACCATGATGTTTGGTCCCGCGTTGCGCCTCACCACAGCCATATCGACCGAACTCGGCAGCAACAACTTCACCATAGCCGATCAAGTCACCAACCTCAACGACAAACCCGCTGAAATGCAACTGCTCTACCACTGCAACTACGGCGCACCCCTCCTCGAAGAAGGCGCATCTATCGTAACACCGCACAAAACCGTCTCTCCACGCGACCCACGCGCAGAGGAAGGCTTCAACACCTTTGACCAATGCCTCGGCCCCACCCCGGGTTATATCGAACAAGTTTATTTTTACGAACTCGCTGGCAACAGCGAAGACAACACATCTGTCCTGCTCAAAAACGCCGAAGGCAACATAGGGTCTTCGCTCCACTACGCACTTAAACAAATGCCGTACTTCACCCTCTGGAAAAACACCGCAGCAACCCCAGATGGATACGTCGTAGGCCTCGAACCCGCCACCAACTATCCCAACGCCAAAAGCTTTGAACGCGACGCCGGGCGCGTCATCACACTCAACGGGGGCGAAACCCGGCACTGCGACCTCACCATTGCCGTTCACGACACCAAAAGCGGCGTACAGGCCGCTGAGCGCGAAATTGAACAAATGAAGTAAGCCCAGGACCCTCTCATGCCCAGAACCCTTGGCAAAATGTGCGAACAAGCCATAGGCAAAGTGCGGCGCTTTTTGCTGCTGCGATTTCGCAAAGCCTACGTCGCGCAACAAGAAAAAAACCGACAGGGCGAATGCAACCAGTGTGGCAACTGCTGCGAACTCCTGTTCAAATGCCCCTTCCTCATCAAAAATGACACTGGGGACACCCTGTGCAGCATCTACGAAAACCGTCCAAAACAATGCGCGGCATTTCCAATTGACGCGCGGTGTTTATCAGAAGTTGACTTCGACTGCACTTATACTTTTGGCACAGAGCCTTCCATCCTGCAAATAGACAAAGCGAGAGACCACTGACGGAACCGAAAACCGCCTTCTCGCGTCATAAAAACCATGCGCTATTTCATCCTCTTACTCCTGATAATCTCTGCGCCCAGCCTGGCGCAATTGCAAGACCCGCCCGCCGCATTCACCATCGCGCGTCTCAAATACGACGGCGGCGGCGACTGGTACAATGGCCCAACGGAAATCCCTAACCTGCTCGCATTTATCAGACAACACACACCCATCCGCACCGCAGAGCAAGAAGCCCAGGTCGCGCTCACCGACGAACACCTCTTTGCCTATCCCGTGCTATTTCTCACAGGCCACGGCAATATCCGATTCTCCGAAGAAGAACTGCGGCGCTTGCGCCTCTATCTCGAACGCGGCGGATTTCTCTTTGCCAACGACGACTACGGCCTGGATGAATCTTTTCGCCGGGAAATCAAACGCGCATTCCCCGACAAAAAACTCGTCCAATTACCCCCGTCTTTTGACCTCTTCAAAACGCCGTTTCAATTTCCAAACGGCTTGCCAAAAATCCACGAACACGACGGCGACCCGCCTCAGGCTCTGGGTCTATTTCACGAAGACCGCCTGGTCGTCTTTTACAACACGAGCAGCGACATCGCCGATGGATGGGATGACCCCGACGTACACAACGACCCGCCCAAAAAGAGACAAGAAGCCCTCAAAATGGGCACCAACGTCATTGTCTGGGCACTAACGCACTGACCACTGTTCCATGACCTCACACTCCGCACATCAAAAACTCACCCACCGCCTCACGAGATTGCGCACACTTCTCGCGGCGAATCGGGCGTTGACGGGCGTAGGACTCTCGCTGGTATTTATCCTCAGCGCGGGAATTGCCCTCGTCATCCTCGAATCGATATTCTACCTGCGCCCAATCCTCAAAATTATCTTAGAGAGTTTGTGCGCCCTGTGCCTCTTATACTTGCTCGCCCGCTTCTGCGTCATCCCATTTATCCGCCCGCCCAGTCTCGACCAGATCGCACTGCGCGTGGAACAACACTTTGGAGGCCTCCAGCAACACCTGATCACCGCACGCCAATTGTGGCGACAAAGAGACCGTGAAGAACACGCCCCCGCACTCGTCGATGCCGCAATCATCCAGGCAGAACGCGCCACACAGCATCTTCCGTATGAAACACTCATCAATCGCAAGCCACCTATCCGCGCTGCCACGGCAGTTGTCGTACTCGCCCTCATCGCGCTCTTGCTCCACGCGGGATGGCCCACGGCCTTATCCGGCGCAGCCCAACGCCTCGCAAATCCCCAAACCCCATACACCCGCCCCCCAGACACATACATAATTTTAAAACCGGGCAATATCGAAATCATCGGTGGGGAACCCCTTACACTCACCGCAAAATTTGCGGGCATTGTTCCGCGCACTGCGCGCCTGTATATGCGCGAAAAAGGCGTACAAACGTGGGCATCTTTTGTCTTGCCAGTCAAACAAACGGGCGCATCTCACCACTTTCCCAATGTCACGCGATCTTTTGATTACCGCCTGTCTGCCCACGACGCGCAAACCCCTACCTACACCGCAACCGTACACCCGCGCCCCATTGTCACCCGCATCTCGCACCGAGACCGATTTCCGCCGCACACAGCCATGCCCGACCGCATCGATCAACAGGGCGGCGACATAATTGTACCAATCGGCACAGAAGTCTCATTGACCATTGAAGCCAACAAACCCCTCGAATCGGCCTCGCTTGTATTTGACGACGCAACCGAATTACCCGCCGAAGTATCTTCATCGCTTGCACAGACGACCCTGACAGTGAAAAAAGACGGACACTATCGCGTACACTTGCGCGATCCCCAGATGATCGCCAACAAAGATCCCGTAACATATCGCATTGTCGCGCTGCCCGATCAACCGCCCGACGTGCGCCTGTTGCATCCGGGACAAGATATCGACCTCACAGAATCAATGCGCGTCTCCCTCGTTGCCGAAGCCTTTGACGACTACGGCATCTCGCGCCTGCAACTCAGATATCAAAAAGACGACGACACAGACCACATCCTTCCAATTATCACAACGCCCGGGCGCGAAATTGAGACGTCTTATCACTGGGACATGTCCAACCTCGACTTGCTTCCCGGCGATCAAACCACCTACAGAATCCGCGCTTACGACAACAATCCCAACCCCTCATTTGGGGAAACAGCCACCTTTACAATTCGCATGCCCAGCCTGTTTGAAATCCATCGAGAAGCGGACCAAACACAGCGCGAAAGCATCGACGAGATCGAAGCCGTACAACAACGCGGGCGCGAACTCGATGCGCGCCTCAAAGAACTCGCCCGCGACATGCTCTCCAAAGACAAACTCGATTGGCAGGAAAAACGCGAACTCGAAAAAGTTCGCCAAACACAGGAACAACTCGCCGAACAAATTGAATCCACAGCCGAACAACTCGAACGCGCCCTCGACCGCCTGCAAGAAAGCGGATTGCTCGAAGACGACACCTTGCAAAAACTCGAAGAACTACAAACATTGCTCTCGCAAATCCGCACGCCAGAACTCGATGATGTCATGAAAAAACTGGACGAAGCCATCAAAAATGCCGATGCAAACATGGTGCGCGAAGCCCTTGAACAATTTCAGATGGCGCGCGAAAAATTCCGCGAAAGCATTGACCGCACCCTCGCCCTTTTGCGGCGCGTGCAACAACAACAAACGCTCGACGCCCTCAACCAAAAACTCGAAGAACTCGCCCACGCCCAGGACCAGATCACACAAAATATCGAACGCGAGTCCGCCGAAGACCTCATCCGCCGCCAAACGCGCATCGCCCGAGACACCGAACAACTGCACACAGAGCTTCAACAGGCATCGCAACAAATGGACAGCCCCACTGACGGCGAACTCGACCAAATCGCCAACACAATACAAAACAAACAACTCACCCCCCGCATGGATCAAGTGCGCCAGGACCTCTCCCTGGGACAACGACAAAGCGCGGGACAAAATAGTGATTCTCTCGCCAGGGACTTGCAAAACCTGAGCCAGAACCTGGCACAGAGCCGCCAGGGATTTATCCAGCGACAAAAAGATGAGATCACCAGAGAACTCAACCGCGTACTGCACGACTTGCTCACCTTATCCCGGGCGCAGGAACGCACGGCACAGCGCGCCAATGAGGCTGGAAATCGCGACGATACCGCTCCCCTCGCCCTGGACCAGGCGCGTGTGATAACCGGAGCATCGCGCATGGCGCAACGCCTGATGGACGCCTCGCAAAAAACCTTCTTCATGCCTCCCAGCGCACAGGCAGCCCTCGGTCAGGCCTTAAACAAAATGGATAGCGCTGCCGAACAACTCAACGCGGGCAATGCCACTCAGGCTGCCCAACTCGCCCGCGAAGCCATGGGAGAAATCAATCGCGGAGCCATGATGGTACAAAACGCACTGGGGCAACTCGCCGCGTCAGAATCGGGCACGGGCTTTGAAGAAATGATGGCAAAAATGGCCCAACTCGCCCAACAACAGGGATCACTCAACGCCCAGACCGAAAATCTATTTGGGCAGCAAGGCAGCCAACCCTCCTGGCAAAAACTCGCGGCCCAACAGCGCGCCATCCGGGACGCGCTCAATGCCCTGCGCGGCGAATTGGCGCGACAACAGCGCGAAATGCTCGGCGACCTGGGCAAAATTGCCAGCGACATGCAGGAAACCGCACGCGAAATGCTCCAACGCCGGGCCGCCCCACAAACCCTTATGCGACAGCGACAGATCCTCTCTCGCCTGCTCGACGCCCAACAGGCAATGAGATCGCGCGGAAAAAGTAAAAAACGACAGGCGCGCACAGGCATAAATCTGACCTATCGCGGACCGGGATCGCTCCCCTCAGATCTGGGAGAAGCCGACAATCCCCTGCGCCATCTGATGCGCGACGCCCTCAAAGAAGGATATTCACCCGAATACCAGGCCCTCATCCGGCGGTATTTTGAAAACTTGATTGAAGATGCGAAAAAGACAACGGACAAATAGAATTTGGTTTTTTCGAGGTAGTTGCTATATCGCACTCCTCCTCTTATGCGCGGGGATTGCCACTGCATCTATCGAGCAGATCAACGCCGCGATTCAGCGCGCAATAGCCCTCGAAGCCAAAAAAGACTTCACAAGCGCAATCCACATCTACCGTGGCCTTTACATCCAGCATCCCCATCGCGCCGACCTTCTCATGCGCCTCGAAGCCGCACTTTCGCGGGCAGGCAGGCATGCCGAAGTCGCCGTGCTGTTTCGCCAACGCCTCTCATCTGTTCCAAACGATAATAACGCGCGCCTTCGCCTGGGCATCGCCCTCTTTGAACTGGGGCAAATAGACTCCGCAGCTGCATCCTGGGAACCTCTGCTCCAGAAGGCGACCACCACACATCCCTTTGCCGTCATTGCCGACCGCTATCGCAAACGCAACCTCGACAAACGCGCCGAACAGACCTATCGCCGCGCGAGAATCGCATGCCAGGACACAACGCTATTTGCCCGCGAACTCGCCGAACTCGCCGAACGTCGTACCCATTATCCCGATGCCGTGCGCGAATATCTGATCTGGATTCGGCAAAACCCGCAGTACCGCGCACACGTTGAAGCGCGCCTGCGCGATTTTGCCCAAAACGGCGACCAGCACGCCGAGATCTTTGACTTGCTCTCATCGCCCAGTGATCAAACCCATCTCAGCCTGCTCATCGAATACGCCCTGCCCGCTGGATTTGTCGCGCAAACACTCGGCCTTTTGCTCTCTCCCAACGCGCCCACAGATAATAACTGGAATTATCTCTACCGCATTGCGCACTACGCCCTCGACAATGAAAATCCCACAACCGCTATTGCCGCTTATCGGGCAATATGTGACCGCGCAGACCGTTCCGACCATCTGGCGCGCGCGCAATTGGGTCTGGGCAAAGCATATCAGCTTGCAAACCGCCCCGCCGAGGCACAAACCCACTACAGCGACCTCATCGCCCGTCACCCCAATCGCGCAGAAGCCGACGAAGCCCGTTATCTCGTGGGCATCATCTTGCGCGATCACCACAATGACGCCGCAGGTGCCCAACAGGCATTTCAAAACCTGATCCAGACCCATCGGCGCAGCACCTGGCGATACAAGGCGCTATTTGCCCTCGCCGAAGGCCATCTACAGGCAAACAGCATAGACAAAACCCGGCTCATCTACCACCAGATCATCGCCGAAAGAGCGACCGCCTCCGAAGCGATCGAAGCGCGTTTTCGCCTCGCCGAATTGCATTTTCTATCGGGACAGATCGACCGGGCACAAACCCTGCTCAACGCCGTGCTCAAAACAGATGTCAACCGCGACATCATCAACGACGCCATTGCCCTATCCGCGCTATTGCAAGAAGGCCAGCGCACAGACGCACCCCTGCTCAGCGCATATGCCAGCGCCTGCCTCAAACTCCGCCAAAAAGACCAGAACGGGGCATTGGACGCATTTGAAATCCTCTATCGCGCCCATCCGCAATCCTTTCTCGCGGATCGCTTGCTCGACCTTCAGGCAAAAATTTACACCGACCAAAAACGCTACCCACAAGCCATACAGACCTATCGCAAACTCATCGCCACGCAACCCGAAAGCCCACTTTCCCCCGCCGCATATATCGCACAGGGCGCGATCTACGACAAATACCTCGGACAATATTACGACGCGCAAAAAATCTATGAAACCCTGCTTGTCAACTATCCCCTAAGCCTCGAAGCCGACATAGCCCGCGAGCGACTGCGAAACCTCCGGCAAAAAATTCAAACCCTCGAAAAAACAAAGGAAGCGGGATGATATTGAAACGGCAAAATGCAAAATTCACACTCTTCACACTTCTCGTCTTACTCTTCATCCTAACAACACCATTCATCTCCCCAGCGGCGATTGGTGGCGGAAGTGCGAACGTCGGCAAAATACTCATCTCCATGGATGTATCGCAGACCGATCACCTCAAAGCCTACGGCATTGCGTATTGGGCAGTGCAGCAGGGCCATCCCGTCGAATGGTTGCTCAACTACCGCGGTGGATCCTTCCTCATCGACCACCACGAAACCATCGCGCGCGAAGCCCGAATACGCGCCGTCTCCTTCCAGGCCATCTCAGCCGCGCAAGCCACGCGCATCTACGCCGATATTGAATCCGGCAACATGAACCGCATGCGCCTTGAAAAAGCACCTCGCATCGCGGTCTATACCCCTCCGAACAAACAGCCCTGGGACGACGCCGTCACACTGGCGCTCACGTACGCGGAAATCCCCTACACCACCTTGTGGGACGAAGAAGTCCTCAGCGGCAAACTCGAAAACTTCGATTGGCTGCACCTGCATCACGAAGACTTCACGGGACAATACGGCAAATTTTATCTCAGCCACGGCCACACCCTCTGGTACCGCCAACAACAGGCCGGATTCAAAGCCCTCGCTGGCAAATTGGGATTCGCCAAAGTAGCCCATCTCAAAGGCGCGGTTGCACAGGCCATTTACAACTACGTCGCACAGGGCGGATTTCTCTTTGCCATGTGCTCTGCCACCGATACCTTTGACATCGCCCTTGCCGCGCGCGGAATCGACATCGTCGATAGCGTTTACGACGGCGACCCCGCAGATCCAATGGCGCGTCAAAAACTCGATTTCTCGCGCACAGTAGCCTTTGAAAACTTCAACCTCGTTATGGACCCCCTCGAATACGAACACGCCGACATCGACCTGTCGCCCATTGAAATGAGCCAGGTCAAAAATGCCGATATCGACGCCTTTTCACTATTTGAGTTCTCGGCAAAATACGATCCCGTACCCACCATGCTCACGCAAAACCACACGCCCGTCGTCCCCGGCTTTTTGGGCCAAACCACGGCCTTTCGCAAAAACCGCATCAAAAAATCCGTCACCATCATGGGCGACATACCCGGCACCGACCACGTCAAATACATCCACGGCAACATCGGGAAAGGCACATTCACATTTTATGCGGGACACGACCCGGAGGACTATCAGCACTTTGTCAACGACCCGCCCACACAACTCGCACTGCACAAAAATTCGCCGGGCTATCGCCTCATACTCAACAATATTCTCTTCCCGGCGGCGAAAAAAGAAAAACGAAAAACATAAGAAAGGAAACAAAATGCCCGAAGCATCACCTCAGGAAGACCTCCAGGCCGTTGAACAATTAAAAACCGCGTATGACCAGATCGTCGCTGAAATTGGCAAAGTCATTATAGGCCAGCGGGAAATCGTCGATCAGCTACTCATCGCCCTCCTCTGCGGGGGCCATTGTTTGCTCGTAGGCGTGCCCGGCCTGGCCAAAACACTCCTCATCAGCACCCTCGCGCGCGCCCTCGACCTGTCTTTCAGCCGCATCCAATTTACCCCAGACCTCATGCCTTCGGACATCACGGGCACAGAACTCCTCGAAGAAGACCAGACCACCGGGCACAAAGCATTCCGCTTTGTCAAGGGTCCCTTATTTGCCAACATCATCCTGGCTGACGAAATCAACCGCACCCCGCCCAAAACTCAGGCCGCCTTATTGCAGGCCATGCAAGAACACGAAGTCACCGCCGGGGGGGGAACCTTTCGCCTCGAAGAACCCTTCTTTGTCTTAGCCACCCAAAATCCCATCGAACAAGAAGGCACCTATCCCCTGCCCGAAGCCCAACTCGACCGCTTCATCTTCAACCTGTGGATCGATTATCCCACCAAGGAAGAAGAACGCGCCATTGTCAAAGCCACCACAGGTGCCCAAACCCACGACGTGCAACCCGTAATCAACGCCGAACAAATTCGCGACCTCCAGCAACTCATCCGCAAAGTTCCAGTAGCCGATCACATCGTAGATCACGCGGTAGATCTCGTCCGCAAAACCCGTCCTCAAAATGCTGACACATCCATCGGCCACATGCTCAGATGGGGTGCCGGACCGCGCGCATCCCAATGCCTCATCCTCGGCGCCAAAGCGCGCGCCGTACTCAGCGGACGCTACGCACCGTCTATCGACGACGTCTCTTTTGTCGCCAAACCCGTCTTGCGCCATCGCCTCGTCACGAATTTCAACGCCGAAGCCGAAGGCATCACCCCGGTCGATCTCATCGATCAATTGTTAAAAGAATAGTAGATGCGGGTTTAAAACCCGCACCTATCGACACCTGGAGATTACCCGTGAACTTAAAAGGCCAGCGCGTCACAGTAATGGGATTGGGATTATTTGGCGGAGGCGTGGGAGCGGTGCGTTTTCTGGTACGCGAAGGCGCGGTGGTGACAGTGACGGACCTGCGCCCGGAAAAAGACCTGCGCGCTTCAGTACGCGCCCTGAATGGATTACCCATCGCCTTTAAACTGGGAGGGCACGAAGAAACGGATTTTCGAAAAGCAGATTTAATTGTCGCCAATCCCGCGGTACCCCGATCATCGCGATACTTGAAAATCGCAGAATCTGCGGGCGTACCCATCACCTCGGAAATCTGCCTATTTGTCGAACGCTGTCCCGCACCCATAATCGGCATAACGGGCAGCAGTGGCAAAACCACGACAACATCGCTCATAGGAGCAATGCTCAACCAAAAAGATAAACGCACGCAAATCGGTGGCAATATTGGGGGATCGTTACTCGATGAATTGGACCTGCTACACGCCGATGTACCCATCGTACTGGAATTATCGAGCTTCCAACTCGATCGCCTGGGCGATTTATCGTGGAGTCCCCACATCGCTGTCACAACCAACTTCGCGCCAAATCACATCGACGTTCACGGATCTCTAAAAGCGTATCGAAAAGCCAAGCAACAAATCGTCGTGCACCAGACAAAAAGCGACTGGACAATTGTCAACGGAGAAGATACCGAAGTGTCTCGTTGGACGGGCGCCGGGCAGCGGGTGGTATTCGCCGTTGAAGGCGAAGGAGATGTATTTGTCCGCAAGGGAAAAATTCAACATACAATCAGTGGCGAGACGCGAACCGTCTGTCCTGCAGACACCATATCCTTGCGCGGTCGGCACAACCTCGCCAACGCACTGGCAGCCACGGGAGCAGCTATTATAAGCGGCGTATCTGAAGAAAATATCGCCGACGTATTGCAGACATTTCAGGGCGTGCCACACAGATTGGAGCAAGTCGCAGAAATCAACGGCGTACTCTATGTGAACGACTCAATAGCCACGAGTCCCGACCGCACGCGAACAGCACTCATGGCGTATGACAAACCGATCGTGCTGATCGCTGGCGGCTACGATAAGGGCATTGCATTTGACGATTTGGAAGTGGCGATAGCGGAAAAGGTCGCACATCTGATTGTGATGGGCGAAACCGGGGACGCGATTGCGGCAACTGCAAAAGGGAAAACCAGTATTCACCGCGTAGAAAATTTGGAAGAAGCGATGGGCTGTGCGACGGATCTCGCACAAGCTGGCGATGTGGTACTGCTATCGCCAGCATCGGCGAGTTACGATCAGTTTCGCAATTTTGAAGAGCGCGGTGAGCGGTTTCGAGAATGCGTGGAGAAATTGAGAGATTAGCGTTTCAGTTCACGCATCTTCTGCATAGGGCATCAATTTTCGCCCTCGCGTGGGGTGGCGCAATTTTCGGAGTGCTTTTTCTTTAATTTGCCGAATCCGTTCGCGCGTCAGGCGAAATTGCTTGCCAATTTCTTCAAGCGTCATCTCCGCGCCGCCGCCCAATCCAAAATAGAGCCGGATCACTTTTTGCTCGCGCTCATCAAGGGTGCTCAAAGCACTTGAGATTTCAGCTTTGAGCGTATTTCTCAATGCCATTGCGTCGGGCGCCTCTTGTGAGTCGTCGGGCATCATTTCAAGCAGGCTATTTTCTCCATCGCCAAGAGACGTATCGAGAGACAACGCCCGCTGCCCGCTGGTGAGAATATCCGTAACCTGCTCCACCGGAATATCCAATTCCTCGGCAATTTCTTCTTCTGCAGTGCGCGTCGAAATCTCTTGCTGTTGGCTACTTCTACAGCGAGATATGCGTCTGAGCAATTCCACGCGATTGAGCGGAAGGCGCACGACTCTGGCGTGTTCCGCCAGGGTTTGTAAAATAGATTGGCGAATCCACCAAACAGCATAAGAGATAAACTTAAACCCCCTCGTCTCGTCAAAGCGCTCTGCCGCTGTGATCAAACCGACGTTTCCCGCGCTGATGAGATCCACGAGCGGAACGCCCTGATTTTGATATTCGTAGGCAACTGTAATCACAAAGCGCAGATTGGCTTCAATGAGTTTTGCCCGCGCTTCCTCATCGCCTTTGTGAATGCGAACAGCGAGCGCAACTTCCTCTTGGGAAGACAGAGGTTGAGACGAAGCCACATCTTCGAGATAGTGATGCAATGCATCTTTGGAAACACTTTTAGTCGATGTAGTCAAAATAATCACCTCGTTAAAGAGAAAGTGAAGAGTTGGTTAAGTTTCGTTTATCAAACGCTCTGATATATAGCCATTCTACCACAAGAGTCAAGTAAAAAACACACAGCTTACCACATCTCAATCTCGCTGGTCGCAACGGTTTTGCAGTCGGGCGAAAATGTAAATGTCGCTCTGACGCGCTTATGCGCCAACACATAGGGATACCAATAGGTAGCATCATCCCACATCGTATCGAAGGGCAGATGATTGACTTCAAACCACACCGGGCGTATTTCCCCTGTTTCCGTCGGCTCACCTTTCCACCTGCGCCCAATAAAAATACGGGTCGTGAGATTCCATTTGGGACGGGCGGGAAAATAAAACGTCACGTGCCCGGCATCCACAAGGTCCTGGGGCGACATCACAACACCTGTTTCTTCACGCATTTCGCGCACAGCGGCTGCACGCACCGTTTCCCCGGGTTCAATTTTCCCGCCAATACCCGTGTATTTCCCCACCCCAAATCCGCGTTTTTTGTAGCCGAGCAAAATACGGGTTATGGGGTTACCCTTCACGAGCAGTACCAGCGTGGTGTGATTCTCGATACACATGCGACTATGGGACCAACAGCACTTTCCCCGTAGTCTGCCGACCTTCGAGGCGATTATGTGCTTCGGCCGCATTCTCAAGAGGATGTTCTTCGCCAATACGCACATCCAGACTCCCGTCTTGAATCCAGCCCATAACCTCGCGGGTGCGCTGGAGATATTCTTCTCGGGTCTGCGTGTAGCTATTGAGCGTCGGGCGCGTGAGATAAATAGACCCTTTTTGCGACAGAAGCAGGGGATCAATCGGCGGAACCGGCCCGCTGGCATTGCCAAAAAAGACCATATAACCGCGCGGTTTGAGGCAATTGATACTTTTCTCCCAGGTGGCTTTGGCAACGGAATCGTAAACCACTTCGACGCCCTGACTATCTGTGAGGCGCAGAACTTCGGCTTCAAAATCCCGTTCGGTATAAAGAATAATATCATCGGCACCTGCGTCCCGTCCCAGAGCCGCTTTTTCTTCTGTAGATGTGGTACCAATAACCCGCGCCCCGCGCATTTTTGCCATCTGTACGAGCAAAAGGCCAACACCCCCTGCCGCTGCGTGGATAAGGCAGGTGTCGCCTTCTCGAACCGGATAGGTACTATTGACCAGATAATGCGCGGTCAGCCCTTGCAACATCACCGCAGCTGCGGTTTTGGTGGCGACATCTGAGGGAATTTTGACCACCTCGGCTACGTCTGCGACAACCTGCTCCGCATAAGAACCCTCCACACTTTTCCAGGCCACGCGGTCGCCCTCAGTCAAATCCGAAACCCCTGCACCCACCGCATTCACAATACCGGCACCTTCCAGGCCCAGCGTCAACGGCAAATTCAGAGGATAAAGGCCCGTGCGGTGATAGGTGTCGATAAAATTGACACCCGCGGCTTCTATGGTAATTCGCACCTGTCCCTCGCCTGGATCTGCTACATCAATATCTTCAAAACTCAAAACTTCTGCACCACCGTATTGCGATATGCGAATAGCTTTCACCTGAATCTCCTTTTGATGAGAATAAGAATCCTTTGACAAAAACGGCGTTTTCAAAGTATATAGATATTACCCTGATTAGGCAATAGGAGGATAGAGTATATGTCATCACATCTAGATATGGAAACACAGTACCGTGCCGTTCGAGAAAACGCGGGCATATTCAACCGCAGTAAGCGGGGCAAAGTGCGTGCAGAAGGCGCAGATTGTCTGAGATTTTTGCACGGCATGGTGACCAATACCGTTGAATCCCTCGCCGAAAATGAAGGCAATTATGCCGCAGTCACATCGGCGAGAGGACAAACGCTATTAGATATTTGGGTCCATCGCCTACAAGATTGTATCTATATGGAAACAGAACCGGGACTTGCGACAAAGTTAATTGAAACTCTGGACCGCTATCTGATCGCCGATGATGTCGCGCTATCGGACGAATCCGACGCCTGGTCCATTTTTGGGGTACAGGGCCCCGCGGCCTATGAGTTGGTCGGTCGGGTTGTTGGGCGCGTACCTGCTGACCTCCCCGAACACCACACGGTTGTACGCGAATTTGACGGCACCCCAATTTGGGTCACAGCGCGGTCATACACGGGCGAACCGGGCATAGATCTCCGCATTGCCCAAAACGACTCATTGCAGCAGGCACTCGTTACAGCGGGAGGAACGCCAATCGAATGGCAAGTAGAAGAAATATTGCGGGTCGAAGCCGGTATTCCCCGTTATGGCACTGAAATCGATGAGTCAGTCGTGCCCCTCGAAGCTGGTTTAAATCACGCAGTCGATTTTGACAAGGGCTGCTACATTGGGCAAGAAGTAATCGCCAAAATGCACTTTCGAGGACGCCCCCGCCGCTATCTAACGGGCCTAATCGGCAATACGCCTGTTTGTGGCAATATCACAGTCAACGATAAAATCGTCGGACGAGTAACCACATGCGTAAAATCGCTCCGCCTCAATCGCGTGATCGCCCTTGCCATCATCCGCCGGGGCTATCACGAGGCAGGACAACGCGTAAT